>JAUYGN010000058.1 GCA_030690545.1 Solirubrobacteraceae bacterium | reverse complement strand
AGGAGGTCCTCGTGCGCGTGCTGGTGGAGCAACGCAAGCGGATCTGGCGCGCCGCCCAGCCACCACCGACTGGTGATGGTCGCGGGTGGTCGCACTTGCAGCGCCACAGGCGCTACGCGTCGCTGCTCGCCCGCACCCGATGAAGCTGCTTGCTGGCATCTCGGCGCGCGTGTTCCTCTGGGTCGCGCGCGTCGGCCGGCGGCACTAGAGAGGCCGCCAGGGCGGCCGGCTCGGCGCGCTCCGTAGCGGGCACGCGACCCGAAGCAGGAGGCACGACCTCATCCGACTCATCGTCACCGCGGCCGTCGTGGCCGCGGCACTCACCGCTGCGCCCACGATCGCCGATGCTGCCTCGTGCGGCAAGGCATGCCGGGAGCGCGTCAAGCAGCGCGAGTTCGTCAAGCGTCACGGCGGCTGCACGAGCATGCGCTGCGTCTACCGGGTGCGAGCGAAGCGCATCGCTCGCGAGACCCGGCGCCTGACGCCGTACCGCTGCTCGTTCGGCCGCTCAGCCATTCCGTGCGCGATCGTGATGTGCGAGAGCCGCGGCAGCTGGACAGCGCTCAACCCGTCTGGTGCCGCCGGCCGCTACCAACTGATGCAGCTACACGGCAGGCCGTGGCCGGCGAACACGCCGGCACGGCGGCTCGCGCATCACAGGATCGCGCACCGCTTGTGGGCGGGCGGGCGCGGCGCCCGCCACTGGACGCAATGTTTGCGATAGCCCCCCCGCGACTATGCAGATCTGCATACCTGCGCCCCGTCAGCCATCGTGCTGGCGGGGCTCTTTGTCGTCTTGCGCCCAGCGTGCAAGACTGCTGGGTGCAACGAGACTCGCGACAGAGGCCATACGCGGACCTCGGCCGATCTCTTCCACGTCCAACCGGGAGGCAGCCAATGCAGAGCCCGATCATGGTCTTTGACCACGTCAAGCAGACCGTCACCGTCGTCGCACAGGGGAGCGTGAGCGACAAGAAGGTCGTCGAAGCTCTCGCGGCACAGCGCGGTCAGGTCACCAGCAGCGGTGGCTCGCCGGCCCGGTGAACATTGACTGGATCATTCCGTGTCGCTACGCGGAGGTCCACGACAACCTCGCGACCATCGTCGGCGCGGGGATCGACACTTGGTGGTTTCCGACGCTGCCGGCCACAGTGCAGGTCGGCATCGTCGTTCGCCTGCTCGCGGCATCTGACGAACTCGGCCCAGATCACACGCACACCGTCCGGAATATCATCCGAGACCCCTCCGGCGGTCCGCTCAGCGACCTGGGCGGACCGTTCCAGGTCGGGACGACAGCGGAAGCTGACTCCGCGCGCACGGAGTGGCTGAACGGCGTGGCGCTCGTCACGATGATCCAGTTCGAGGCGACGGAACCCGGTACGTACACCTTTGAGCACATCGTCGACGAATCGAGCAAGTCGGTCCCACTCCACATCGCGATCGGGCCCCCACCCGGGCTGAATCCATCCTCGGAGTAGGCGGCCCGCCGCGTCCGTCGCGGGCGCGAGCGGACGTCCGCTGGCTACGCGCCGGTGCGAACCCGAAACGCGCGACGCTTGCCCGAGCGAGCCGTGCACCGATAGTCAAGGAACTCATGTGCGGACCGCATCGTCAAGCACCGGTAGCCCGGGCGGCGCGGCCCCCCGCGAGCGAACGTGACGCGCCGTGCGTTGCGGATCGCTGCGGCGCACGTCATGCCGCGTGCGTACGCGACCATGAACGCACCATCCGGCGTCACGTTGCGTGACCACTCGTTCGTCACGAAGTCGCGGTAGCCACACCACGTGTAGCCGACGGGCGCACGCTCCAGCGCGGACGCCGAGGCCGGCGCCGAGAGGATCACGGCCACCAACAGACCGGCAGGAACAGCGCGCCTGAGTCTCATCGGGATCAAGCCTCTACGACACGGGAGCCGGCGTCAAGTCGCGGCACCGTCCCACCGGCGCGCAGCAGCTGCGGACACAGGGGGGAGGACCCCCCCGCGGCCTCGAACGCAGGACCGGAGAGGTCTGCCGCTCGCGATGCGTACGGGTCTGGGCGATCGACGCGGTTCCGCAAGAGCTCCGCCGCGCGGCACGTATACGCCCCTTCCGCGTGCGGATGTATTACGCTGCCCGTGGATCAATCGTCCATGCGAACGCATGTTACGTGCGCGCGTCCACCGCAGTGGCCCTAGGATGGGAACCATGCCCAGCTTCTCCGATCTCGCCACGCTCCGTAGCGCCCAGCGGGCCGGGTTCCGGTCCGGCGTGGCTGGCGTCCTGAGCGGCGGCTCCTACAGAACGGCCCCCGTTCGCGTCCACAGGAACGTGGGATCGCCGCGCACCGACCGGGCCGCGCGCTACGGCGATGTTGCTCGCGTCAAGGGCGACGTCGGTCGCGCTGATCGTGGCAACACCTAGCGGCGGGAGCGCCGACAAGGAGACAGGCCTGCGCCACGACCCAGATGAGGTCTTGGATGGGCAGGTAGTTGGACCCCCACGGCGGTCCGGACAGGAATCACGCAGGCTTGACGTCGGCTGGCAGGAGTCCCGCTATGTCAGCCCGCTCCCTTCACCGGACGACCTTGAGCGCTACAGCGCGATGTTGTCCGACGCGCCCGAGCGCCTTCTCGCTGCCGGTGAGCGCGAACAGGCACATCGTCACGAGATCGAGTCGCGCCTTGCTCATCTCGACGAAGTCGCGATGCCGAAGTTCTACGAGGGGCAGCGCCGTGGGCACTACATCTCTTTGGCGCTAGGCACCGGGTACGAAGCCATCATGTTCGCCGCCGTTCTGAGCGGCTACGCGTGGGAGGGCATCGCCGGGGCTGCCGTCGGTCTCGGTGCGATGATCTGGGCGGTGCGGCGCGACACTGATAGCGGGATGGAAGGCAAAGCTGAGCAGCCCACCGATGATGTGCCCAGTTCTTCCGCGCCGGCTGATCGCGCTCGCTAGCTATTCGCAGCCGATGCCGTCGCCGTCACCGTCCAAGCCGTGCGGGTCGCTGCCGAGCACCTGGACCGGACCGCTGACGTCCGAGCAGTTGACGTCCGGCGGGTACGGCGGGACGCACCCGGAGTAGTTCGGGTCGCAGCCACTCGCCGGCGCCGTCGTCTCCGCCTGCTCCTGTGCCGCCTCGCGCGCCTGACGCGCCCGTTCCGCCGCGGCGCGGGCAGCAGCGCGCCGAGCACTCGCCCTCCCCTGCGCCGCGCGGAG
The DNA here is from genome assembly GCA_030690545.1 of Solirubrobacteraceae bacterium. Taxonomy (GTDB): domain Bacteria; phylum Actinomycetota; class Thermoleophilia; order Solirubrobacterales; family Solirubrobacteraceae; genus CADCVQ01. The sequence goes on along the minus strand of JAUYGN010000058.1, from coordinate 32,976 downwards.
ACTCGCGCGTGCCTGGGTAGTCGCCTGCGTGCCTGGGTAGTCGCCGGCCTGACGTAGCAGGCTGCTGGCTGATCGCCGATCGCCGCGCTTGACGGCTGCGGCCGCGCGGCGCCCGAGCTGGTTCGCGATCCGCTGACGCACGGTGTCCTCCATGTCGATGCGCTCAGCGATCGCGAGTGCTCGGGCGTACTCGTTCGCGGCGACAGCTCTCTGGGCGTCCGCGAGCGTCTCCGTGGGCTCGACCGGCTCGCTGGGAGGCGGCAGCGGCTGCGCGGGCGTTGTGACCGTCACCGTCGTGGTCACCGCGGCCTCTCGCGCTTCGTCGTCGCCGACGATCGCTGCGAGCACGATCAGGCTGGCGAGGATGCCTCCAACCCACATATAGAGTTTCGCTCGGCGACTCATAGATCAGCGATGATACGGCGATATCGATGCGCTTGCGATGCGGGCAAGTCCCCGTTGATCTGCACGAGAACGAGGCTCTGCTCGTTCGCGAAGGTCCAGGAGAACAGGGCTGCTGTTGCGCGGCCGACGCCGTCGTAGTACTCCTTGAGCGACCAGAGGTCTTCGACACTTGAGAAGGACATCGCCCGGCCACCGTTGTCGCGGCCCAGTGACGGGATCAGAAACCGAATGCCCTCGGTCGCAACCGCTGGACCATGCCCATAGTCCTTGGGACCCATTGGGGTCGTCTCGCCCACCTCGAGGTTTGCCGCGCGGAAACTGGCGACAACGTCCCCAGGCGCCACTGCGCCAGAGCTTGCGACGGACAATTCGTCGTCGCTCGCAAAGAGTGCATAGCCAGCGGCGAGGGCAGCGAGAAGAACGGTCAACGCGGCGGCTCGTTGGGCGATCGTTACGCGTCGCGTGCCTCGCGCGACAGAGTCGACGATGGAGAGTTGCGACGGCGGCGTCAGCGGACCGCCGCCTTGGTGCTCGACCCATTGACCACCGACGAGCGACCGTCGGCGGTCTGTCCATTGCTCGCCGTTCCACCAGCGCTCTCCGTCGCCATCGCGAAACCAGCCTGCTGGAGGGGGCGGAGGCATGCAGGTACTTCGCTACTCGTTGTCCTTCTTGGAGCGCAGCACGATGGTGGTGTCTGGCGCCACTCGGCCACCCAGCTTCGGGGATTGAGAGACGACCGTCCAGTTGCGATCCCACACGAGTGCTCGCCCTTGGCCGGTAGCGTCTTCCTCGGCGAGCATGTACAGGCCCGCAGCCTGCATCGTGTCCTGTGCGAGCTGATGATCCTTGCCGACGACGTCCGGGACGACGATCGTATTGCTGGGCTTCGCGGCCGGCGGTGGCGGGGATTCTGGGGATGCTGTCGCCGACGTGGGCTCAGGGGCGGCGGCGGGCCGAACGACGGTGACCGTCTTGGTCGCCGAAGTGGCATCGTCGTCACCGCAGCCAGCGAGCGATAGTGCGCAGGCAAGGACGAGTGCAACGAGAGCGGGCCCCAGGAAGCCTCTAGTTTTCGAAGTGTTCACGGACACTCGCTCCTGTCGCCGGATGCCCGAGCCTATGTGACGAGCATGGGGCCAGTCAACGACAGGCGTCGATCCTCCCCTTGCAATCCGGGCAGCGGGAACGTATGTTCGGTATCTCGCCGTGGATGGTCGCCGATGGCGAGGTCTTGGCCATGGGATCCGAGGCAGTGCAGCGGCCCGGTAGCGCGGAGGAAGACTCCATGCAGGAGCAGCACCCGTTGATAGCGGTCCTTGAGGGCGGCCAGACGCTAGCCCCGGAGCAGATCGAAGCCGAGTGGCTGTCGGCGTGGCGCTGCATCGCCGCCGCGTGCGAGGAGGGGCTCAACGGGCTCCACCCCCTTCATCCGCGCCGGGACGATCTTCGTCGCCTTGCGCTGGATGCTCGCGTTGCGGCTCGGCTTCCGAGTGAGCCGCACCTGCGAAGCGCCTAGCGGCCACCTCCGCGAGCGCGACCTCGTAAGGCCGCAGATCGTCGACGCCGCGGAAGTCGAACCAGCCGTCAGGAAGGCCAAGTGCCTTGCGAACGGGCTCGAGCTCGTACGGCTGCGTGGTGCGCTCCATCCGCTCGATCGACCCAATCTTGGAGGGCGTAAAGCCGACCTGTTCAAGCCGTTCAGCTAAATCGATCTGGCGGATCTCGCTCACAGCGATCGACGGACCCTTTGTCTTTCCTCTGCCGTCCTTTCCGCCCGCGTAGGTCAGGTCGCCGGCGAGCCACTTCCCGGCCTTCAGGCGCCGGGCGTAGTGAGCACGGCGGGCGAGTTCAAGGGCACTGATCGGGTCGTTGGGGTCACTCACGATCGAGACCGTAGGACCAAATCGTCTCGCAGAACACCAGATGACTTGACATTGCTTGGCAAAGATCTAGACTGCCTCGCGTGAGTCGAGATCGTTTAGCTGCCTCCCAGATCAAGTCGATGCGGATCGACCGCGGGATGAGTCCCGAGCAGCTGGGCTACGCGGCCGGGGTGTCCGGCCACACGATTCGCCGGATCGAGCGGGATGGGGTTGTGCCTACGCCACGCGTGCAGTTTCTCTTGGCACGGGCGCTTGATATGCGCCCGACCGAGGTGTGGTCGCTGGGAGCCAATCGCAGGGTGCTGGCATGAACCTATTCAAGCTGCTGCGTTACGAGCGTGGCCTGACGATCGGCGAGGTCGCCTCGGGCGCAGGCGTCTCTCGCCCAACGATCAGCGCGCTTGAGGCCGCGGAGCAGCCGAAGCCATCCGCTCCGGTCGCGAGGGCACTCGCGGACTTCTACGGGATCTCGGTCGCTGAGCTCCTCGGTGTCTCAAGGCTCGACTCTTCGGACGTGGCGGCATGACGCAGCTTCCGCAATTTGCTCGGCAGACACGGTTCCGTCCGGCGACTGTGCTTGCGCCCCACGCGAGCGCTCGTAGGATGAGACTGCAGTCGGGCCGTAACCGGCCGGCAACGGGTGCCTCCGGGCGAGGAACGATCGCTTCCTCGCCCGGAGGGCTTCTCCTCGACGGGGTGGACCACGGGGTTTGGACCCCCATGCCCGCCGGGATTCCGGACGCCCCGATAGCGGGGCAGGTCTCTGAAGTTGTGGTCGCCGCGTGCCGCGGTCGTGAGTGCTATCCACACTCGCGCTCCTTGAGGTATAGGGCACGCGGCGACCAGAACGTCCATGGGCTCCAGCGGTACGCCGCATCCTGCGAGAAAGTTCGCTCGGGTCGGCACGATCTTCTGCATGCGTGTGGGCGCGCCCGATCCGCTGGGCGCGAGGATGTGGCCGCATGAGCCACCACGAGGTCACGCCCCCCGTCTCGATGGGTGAGCCGGCGACGCTATCCGCTCGCGTGTATCCGACGACAGAGGATGCGGCCGCCTGCGTCCAGCTGTGGATCAAGTCGGGCGCGACTAGCACGACGATCTATCCGACGGCCGACGGTCTCGACGAGCTCGCGGTCATGCTGCGTGACGTCGCGGCAGCGCGTCGCGCGCTCGACAACACCGAGGCGTCGTCATGAGAAAGCAGCGTCAGGACACGGCCGCTCAGCGGCAGCATCGCCGCAGCCTCAAGCAGCGCGAACGGGATCGTGCCGCCAAGCCGAAGCGCAACACGGCGCGTGCACGTCGTGACGCGGAGGCCCGCGAGCGCGAAGAGATCCTCGCGACGCAGGAACGCCTGAAGACGGAGGCCGCGGCTCGTCGCGGCCAACGCGAACGGAGCGCGTCGTGAAGGTCCCCGCGATCCTCTACGGCAAGTCCGAGGCGGGCGGCATCGTTCAGCGGCGCTACGGTGCCTCGCGCCTCGGCATCTGCGTGATCGTCGTGTCCTCGCCGGGGCTACGCAACGTGCGCCTGCCCAACGCGTACTTCGCGTACATCGGTCGGCTCGGCATCAACTACGGGATCGCCGGCGGCGTCGAGGCCGGTCTTGACGAGCTGACACCACGGGAGCGCGGCCGCTGCCGGATCTTCCATCGCCCTGACGGCATGGCCATCGCGATCAACTGGGGGCGAGGATGACCGCGTCCTTCAAGGCCCGCCGCCTCCTCGCGGAGCAGCGCTTGTTCCCGATCGGCGCCGCGACTGCGTACACCGTCGTCGGTGACGACGGCACCTACAGGGTCGTGATCGGTGACGGATGGGCGATGTGCCCGTGCCCCGAGCACCGTGAGCTGTGCACACACGTTGAGGCCGCGCTGCTGCTCGACGCGGCACTGTGCGCCGAGGGCCTCGCTGGGGTGGCGGCGTGAGCGACCTCACGATCATCCTGATCGTCATCGTCGGCCTGTGGGCACTCCCGCTCGTGCTGCTCGCGCTCGCGATCGTCGCGATCCGCTGGGATATGCGCCGGCAGTCCGGCGCGCCCGCGGGCGTCGTCGTCGATGCCCGCGACCGGTTCGCTGGGCGCCGCGACATCGGTGGTGGGGCCGCGTGAGCGCGATGAGTCCAGCGCCTCGCGCCTACCTCGACCTGCTGGCCGTCGTCGACGAACGCGGCCTGCGGGCCGGGATCGAGGCACAGGCCGCGCCACGCAGCCTTCCGGACGGCTCCGTGTACCGGCCGATGACGACCTTGGTCGTGACGCGCGTCGGCGAACGCTCGAAGCAGTCGGTGAGCGAACGCATCGACGGTGACCTTGAGGGCGCCGCCGCACGGCTCCTTCGGCGGCTGCCGCCCCATCGTGAGCAGGTCGCGTCGTGACCTCCCTCCTGCCCTTGCCCGCGTCATGTGCGCGCCACCCATTCGTCGGCGGCCGGATCGTCGGGCATCCATCTCTCTCAGCAGTTCGGCCCGAACGGTTGGCTGGGAGACGTCGGGGCACGGTCACTGACTCTGCCCGCCCCGGCCGGTCGGCGGTCCCGCGCACAGCTCTCCTCCCGCTGGTGTGCGCGGGACCCGCCGCCCCCGTCTTGGCCCGTGCCGTCAACGCCACCCTCAAGCTGGCGATCGGTGAGAGCTCCGGCACAGCGACTCGGGACAGCCGCGCGTTGCCGGCCGCTGCACCGAGCGGCACGGGACAAGCCCTTCGAGGAGTGACAACGTGAGCCGCGGCATCCTGCGAGAGCGCCAAGTCCGCCGACTCCTCGAGACCGAGGGCTACTGGACCGCGCGTGCTGCCGGCTCCCTCGGCGACGCTGACGTCATCGCCCTGCGATCAACCCCGACCGGCTGCGAAGCCCTGCTCGTCGAGGTCAAGAGCGACGTCGCCGGCCCGTTCGCGAACTTCCGCCCCGCCGATCGCGCGGACCTGATTGCCGCGGCCGTCAAGTCGGGCGCCCGTCCGATCCTGTGCTGGTGGCCGCCGCGTAAGCAGCCCCGGTGGATTCCGGTCAGCGAGTGGCCAGTTACGACCGAGGATGCTGCGTGATGCCCCGGATCTGCGAAGACTGCGGCATCGGCCGGTCGGAGCTCTGTATCTGCGACGAGCGGGCCGGCCTCGACCATCCCCGCAACCCGTACCTCGAGCGCGAGCGTGGCTGTCCGCTCATCGAGCGCGACAGGTCCGGCGACCGTCCGGTCGACATCGACAGGCAAGCGGCGTGATGGGCATGCCCGGACCGATGCCCCGTGACGCGCAGGAGTCGCTGCGTGCGTGCTGGGAGCGGATCCTGCGCGAAGAGAACCCGGACCTCACCGGGCTACGCGTCGTGATCGTCGAACCGGAACGGTCCGGGCGCGGGCCCGCGCCCGCCGGGAGCGGGAAGTGCGACAGCCTCGCTCGCCCACACGACATGCAGACGGGAGGCCAGCGTGCCGCCTGAGTCATCGATGCGTCGCGCGAACACGCAGCGGATCGAGGCTTGCAGCAGCTCGCGCCGGCGTGCCGCCGGCAGGTCCTGCCAGCGCTCCAACAGGTCGTCGGGCAGCACGCTCGTGTCAGCGGCCATCTCCGCTCGCGACAGCTCGTTGAGCAGCTCATCCCACGCGTCTTGGCGTGCCGCGAGGCCCGTGACATACGTCGCCATCCCGAGTCGACGCTGCAGCTCGCTGTCGTCGCGCCACTCCTCGAACGCGGCCTGCGCGAACTGCGCCTTCTCGCGCAGCGACGCGACGCCCGGTGCACCACGCTTCGCCTCGGCACGCATGACCGGCGCGCGTGCCCGCAGCGCGTCCTCGACCCAGCCGGTCAACGCGCCATCGTCCGTGATCTGCACGGGCGATGGGCACCTGTGCGCGCTCGAGTGCCCCGACTTGCACGTGAAGCGCCACGTGACACGCTGGTCGGAGATCCGCACATGACGGCTCGCACGCATCACGTATCGACAGGACGCGCAGCGCATCAGCGGCGCGATGGGGTTCGGCTCGTGCCCGCGGGCCGGGCGCTTCACGCCGGTCCGTTGCGCGCGATCCCATGTCCGCTGGTCGGTGAGCGGCTCGTGCGCGTCGGGGTTGCGGATGTCAAGGGCGGGGTCTGTGCGCGACGCGGCGTGCGCGACACCGAGATACACCTCGTTGCGGACGATGTCCTTGACGGCTCTCAGCGGCCACGACTGGTTCCCGCGTTGCGTGACCGCGCCCTGCGACTCCAGCCATCGGCCGATCGCGCTGCAGCCGTCGCCGGCGGCGCGGCGCGCGAAGACCTCGGTCACGAGCGGGGCGTTCACGGGGTGCGGCTCGAGGCGCCCGTCCGACCGGCGCTGGTAGCCGAACGGGACGGTCGCGCTCGGGTGGACGCCTCGCGCGACGGCGCGGCTCTTCGCGTCGTGCCACTGGCCGCGGAATCGGTCGAGTTCGAACTCGGCGAGGCTGAGCATGATCCGCAGGACGAGCCGTCCCGTGTCCGTCGACAGGTCGAATCCGTCGGCGACGCTGACGAACGTGCCTCCGGCTTCGCGGATGCGGTTGATGAGCGTGAGGCCGTCGAGGAGGCTGCGGCCGAACCGGTCGAGTCGCGCGACGATGATCCCGTCGCTCTCCCCTGCCTCAACACGACGGATCGCTTCGGCGAGCTTCGGTCGGTCGCGGCGCGCCCCGGACTCGTCGAGCTCGGTGTGCAGGATCTCGATGTGGTGGCCGAACGCGGTTGCCCACGCGTTGATGCGATCGGCTTGCGCGGTCGGCGATTGGAAGCTGTCGCCGACCCTGCCGCGGGTTTGCGAGACGCGTACGTAGCCGTCGAGACGCATGTATGCCTTGATGGTGCCACACATTGGTATAGGACCATCCGGTGATCGCGCCGATGTCGTTGTAGCTGTGGCCTTGAGCGCGCAGCCACAGCGCTCGCAGCTCCTGCGGCTTCAGACGTTGAAGCGCCTCGGCCGAGCGCCCGATCAGGTCAAACGTCGCCAACCGCTCCTCGGGCGTTGGATGGCAGCCGGCCTCATGCTCGTCCAGGTCGGCGTTGTCGGTGCCTACGAGTCTGCGCCGGGAGCGGCGGATCGTCTGTGCCTCGCGCTTGACGACGACGTGCAGCCAGCGTGCGGCCTGTTCGGGCTCGAGCCGTTCCGCGTGGCCGAGGAAGATCTCGAGCGCTCGCTGGTAGGCGTCGTGGGCATCATCCGGGCAGAGCGAGAAACGACGGGCCGTCCGCAGGAGCGAGTCGGCGTGCGCTCCAACCGTGCGAAGGATCAAGTCCTCCGCGTCGTCACCTCCTCGCCGTCCACCCTGCCCTGCCGCCACAACGGTCTCCCTCTGCTCGGGCCTCCATCGGACCCTCTGCATTCACTAGGGCACCGTATGCAGAAGTTCGTCCCCCTCTACGAGCGTAAAAGTCGCAATTTGCGGTCTATTTCTTGGCGATGCCCCCGTTCACCGAGAATCGACGGCTCAGCAGGCCGAGATCAACGAGCTGTCACGCCGGTGCAGCGGCCGGCGTTCGGCGCGGGTCAGCCGAAACGACTTGGCGCCTCGGTGGGGCCGGAACGACCTGACCACCGGCGTCGGCGCCGGCCTGCTGCACGAGGTCGCCTCGGGCAGCATGTGCCGCGCCATCGTTCGCAGCAGCATTGCATCGGCGACGGCAGGTTCGTCGACCACGTAGAGCTCGTCGTCGACGAGCAGTTTGAGCAGCTTCACGCGGGGGTTCATAGGTGTGCGCCTTCCGTGGCCTCCCGAACCCATCGGCAGTTCCACGCCAGTCCCCACCGTCGCGCGCATCCACGTAGACGCACGTCCGAGGCGCAGGCGGGACTCGGCTCAGACGCCGAGCACGCCGGCGATCGCGACGCGCTCCACGCCGGCCACGACGGCCGTGGAGCCATACGTCGCGCGCTTGCCGCCGCGCGCACTCCAGTTGAACAGCGCTAGGTCCAGCGCCTCGATCGGCAGCCCGAGCTCGTCGGCCAGCGCCCGCGCCCGGCGCTCGAGCAGGATCTTGTCGCCGATCCCGAACACGCGCTTGGCGGCTGTCGTCGTCTCGTCGTCGCTGAACTGCAGCGACGAGGGGCGCATGTCCACGACGCCCAGCCGACCGAGCGAGACGAGCAGCTCATAGCGTGGGCCGCGGCCGAGCCCCGGCAGCGCGAGGCGTTCGAACAGCCGGTCGAAGCGCCGCTCGGGCGTCCAGGACGGCTCGCCGGCGAACGCCGCCTGCTGACCCCCGGCGCGCTGTGCCCAGGCACGATAGGCGACGATCGTGCGCTCGCCGGTGACTGCGTCGGCCGCGGTGCGCGGGCCGCGCGCGACGTCGAGCTGCGGCAGCTCACCCGACGCCCATGGCACGTGTGCCGCGCGGATCGCCGAGAACGCGTCCGGCTCGTCCTCGAGCGGGCCGAGGTACGCCACGAGGAACGCGAGCCACAGCGCTTCGTCGGCGTCGTCGAGCAGCGCGATGTCCGCGTACAGCGCCGGCGGGTCGGCGGCGAGCTCCGCCAGGCGGGCGGTCGCGAACGCGAGCTCGTCGGCGAGCCGCTCGGCGTCGGCGGTCGCCTTCAGGCCGCTGGCAAGCGGTGAGCGGTAGCCATCGTCGGCCGCCTGCGCGAGCTGCCGCACGCGGACGGCGTTGCTGCGTCCCGTGCGCGCCGTGCTGCGCCCCGTGGAGCGCGCCGTCGACGACGCCCCAGACGGACGAGCCGGTCGTTTGGGCGCTTCCGGCGAAGGCTTCGGGGCGCAGATCGTGCAGTTCTCGATGAAGCGGTTGTGACGACAGAAGGTCGGAGGCACCGCGACGAGTCTAGGACGAGCCGACGCAGCACAGCTCCGTGACAGCGGCGTCCACGCGCCTGATCTGGGCCGCGCCGGCGACGGGTGCCCCGAACGCCCGCAAGCGCTTCGGGTCGGCCGCGCTACGCCGCGCCGAGCCGCTCGATCCCGCCGAGGAACACGCGTGTCGCGAACTGCGTCGCGCCATCCACGTCGGGCGGCTCGCGCTGGATCATCGCGACGCCGACCTCGAGCGCCGCGCCGACCATCGCAGCGGCCATGTAGTCGGCGTCGATCTGCGGGACGATGCCAAGCTTCATCGCGGTACGCAGGTCAGCGGCGAGCTCGTCGATGCCGGCGCCGAAGATCGGCTCGTCGAACATCGCGCGAATCGTGCCGCTGTTGCGCTGCATGAGCGCGAACGCCTCGGGATCCTCGGCGAGGAAGCGAAAGTACTCGTGGTAGCCGGCGGCCACGAACTGCTCCAGCGAGCGCGCCTCGCGGCGAGCGGCTTGCACGCGCGCGCGGACCTTCTCCGCGCTCTGCTCGAGCACCGCGCGAAACAGCGACTCCTTGTCCGGAAAGTAGTTGTAGAACGTGCCGCTGGCGAGACCCGTGCGACGGACGATGTCGCGCACCGTCGTGCTGCCGTAGCCGACGTCGGCGAAGGCGGCGCGCGCCGCATCGAGGATCGCGGCGCGGTTGGCGGCCTTCGTCGCGGCGCGCCGGCCTCCAGGCCCGGCGGCGACGCCCTCGCGCTCCTCGGCGACGCTCATCGCGAACCCCGGCCTCGCGGAGCGACGATCCCGGACGAGCCGGCGCCGATGATCGCGGTGGTGGGCAGCGTGGGCATGCGCGGCGGGCTCCTCGATCGACGAACGACCAACGTGACGCAGGCGTCACCTTACGCCAACGGACCGCCGCTGTCACCGCGGGGCGCTGCCTGCTCGGCCGCCCGCAGGATCCCCTCCATCGTCTCGCCGTAGCCGGCGTCGCGTCCCTCGGTGAGCCGGCTGCGCGCCGCCTCGAAGCCGAACCAGGTCGGGTCGCGACCGGGCTCGGCGGGCAGGCCGTCGCGGCGCACCCGCAGGAGAAACGCGGTCACGTCGCCGGCGCCGCCGCGCGACGGCGCGTAGCGGTAGACGCCGAGCGGCCGGCGGCCGACCCGGCCCTCCACGCCGGCCTCCTCGAGCGCCTCGCGGGCGGCGGCAGCCGGCGCCTTCTCGCCCGGCTCGATCCCGCCCTTGGGGAACGTCCAGCGAGCACCGTTGCTCGTGCGGACGAGCAGGAACTCGAGACCGCCGGCGTCTCGCCGCCGCACCGGGACCGCCGCGGCGACGGCAGGCGATCGAGTGAAGCGGCGCCGCACCTTGCCCGACCGCGCCATCGTGCGCGATCCCGGCTCAGTAGCCCGGGGGCGCTCCGGGATCCGTCAGGCCGCCCCCGCGCGAGCGGCGCACGAAGTACACGATCAGCGCCGCGAACATGATCGCCAGCAGGAGGGAGCCACCACCGCGCCCGAACAGCGCGCTGCCGACGAGGCCGGCGAGAAACGCGCCGGCGAGCCCGATGCCGATCGTCATCGGGATGCTCATCGGGTCCGGTCCGGGAAGCGCGAGACGGGCGAACGCGCCGACGACGAGACCGACGAGCGCAAGCGCGATGATGAAGGTCAGAAGCTCCATGCGTCGGACCCTACCCGGCGCCGCGGCGGCATACGCCGGATCCGCCGATCGTCGCGCCTCGCGCGGGTCAGGTGGGCGGCGGACCGCTGCGCCGCCTGCGGCGCAGCACGGTGGTGACGCACAGGCCGGCGATCAGGCCCGCGACCAGGCCGGGCAGGATGCTGCCCGCGGCGCCCGGGGCGAGCACGCCCGCCGCGCCTCCGAGCACGCCGGCGAGGAGCACGCCGGCGACGATCGCCAGCGCGAATGATCTCGTACCCATCGTCTGCGTCCCGCCTTCGCCCGGCTCAGGCCGCGACGATGCCGGGCCCGACGTGCTGCGGCGGGCCCGCGGGTCCCTCGTCGGCGTCGCCACTCGTGCCGGCCTCGACGTCGAGCGTGCCGAGGTAGCGGTCGACGATGCGCGCGCACTGACGGCCCTCGTTGATCGCCCAGACGATCAGCGACTGTCCGCGGCGCGCGTCGCCGGCGGCGAAGACGCCCTCGACGGACGTCGTGTACGGCTGCACGGCCAGCGCGTTGCCGCGCGGGTCCTTGGCGATCTCGAGCTTGTCGAGCAGATCCTGCTCGGGATGCAGGAAGCCCATCGCCAGCAGGACGAGGTCGGCGCGCAGCTCGCCCTCGGTGCCTGCGACCGGCTTGAACGGCGGCGCGGCGTCGGCCTGCGCGTAGTGCAGCGTGCGGACATGGCCGTCCTCGTCGCCGGAGAAGTGCGTCGTGACGACCGAGTAGTCCTGCTCGCCGAGTCCGGCGCCCTTGGCCTCCTCCATCGCGTAGGAGAGGCGGAACTTCTGCGGCCACAGCGGCCACGGGGTGCGATCGTCGGGGCGCTTGGCCGGCGGCTCGGGCAGCAGCTCGAGCTGGGTGATCGAGGCGGCGCCCTGGCGCAGCGAGTTGCCGACGCAGTCCGCGCCCGTGTCGCCGCCGCCGATCACGACGACGTGCTTGCCCTCGGCGGTCAGGCCCTGCAGCGCGGGTGGCTGCGAGCCGGTCGGCGTGCCGGTCTGCGTCGCGACCCAGCGGTTGCGGTCATAGAGGTACTCCATCGCGAAGTGGATGCCCTCGAGCTCACGGCCGGGCGCCGGCAGGTCGCGCGGCGTGCGCGAGCCCGTCGTCAGGACGACCGCTTCGAAGGAGCCGCGCAGGTCGTCGGCGCTGATGTCGTTGCCGACGTCGACGCCACAGCGCACGTCGACGCCCTCGGCGACGAGCTGATCGACGCGGCGCTGGACGACCTGCTTCTCGATCTTGAAGTCCGGAACGCCGAAGCGGACGAGCCCGCCGGCAGCCTCGTCGCGCTCGAACAGCGTCACGCGGTGACCGGCGCGGCGCAGCTGCTGGGCGGCCGCCATCCCGGCCGGGCCGGCGCCGACGACCGCGACCGTGTGGCCGGTCTCGCGCTTGGGCGGCTGCGCGACGACCCAGCCCTCCTCCCAGGCACGATCGATGATCGAGTTCTCGATCTGCTTGATCGTCACCGCGTCGCCTTCGCGGATCTCCAGCACGCAGGCGGCCTCGCAGGGCGCCGGGCACAGCCGCCCGGTGAACTCGGGGAAGTTGTTCGTCGCGTGCAGCTGGCGGATCGCGTCGTGCCAGCGATCGCGATAGACGAGATCGTTCCAGTCGGGGATCAGGTTGCCCAGCGGGCAACCGTTGTGGCAGAACGGCACACCGCACTCCATGCAGCGCGCGCCCTGCGCGGAGAGCTCGGCATCCGCCCGGCGGATCAGGAACTCCTCGTAGTCGTGCGCACGCTCGGCGGGATCGCGGTAGGGAACCCCGACGCGCTCGATCTTCAGGAAGGCACCGATCTCGCCCATCAGCCCTTACTCCCCATCCTTGCCGGTGTGCGGCGCGCCGACCACGTCGACCGCTTCGTCGTCGAACTGACCAGCCTGCGGTGCTCCGCCGTTGGATGCCGCCGCCTCGGCGGCGGCGCGCTCGGCGAGCACGCGCTTGTAGTCGGTCGGGAAGATCTTCACGAAGCGCGGCAGCGTCTCGTCCCACCGGTCGAGCACGCCCTGACCGACCTCCGAGCCGGTCCGCTCGACATGCTCGGCGACGAGCGCGCGCAGCTCGATCGCGTCGCCCTCGTCGAGCTGCTCGAGCTGGTTGCGCATCTCGGGGTTGACGCGCGCGGCGAACGTGCCGTCCTCGTCGAGCACGAAGGCCAGCCCGCCGCTCATGCCGGCCGCGAAGTTGCGCCCGGTCGGGCCGAGCACGACGGCGCGCCCGCCGGTCATGTACTCGCAGCCGTGGTCGCCGACGCCCTCGATGACCGCGCTCGCGCCCGAGTTGCGCACCGCGAAGCGCTCGCCGGCCAGTCCGCGCGCGAACAGCTTGCCGCTCGTCGCGCCGTACAGCACGGTGTTGCCGATGATGACGTTGTCCTCGGCGCGATACGTCACGCCTTCGGGCGGCATGATCGCGACGATCCCGCCGGACAGGCCCTTGCCGGTGTAGTCGTTGGCGTCGCCGCGCAGGGTGAACTGCACGCCGGGCGCCAGCCAGCCGCCGAACGACTGCCCGGCCGAGCCGCGGAAGTCGACGCGGATCGTCTCGTCGGGAAGCCCCTCGTCGCCGTGCCGCGCGGCGATGTGGCTGGACAGGATCCCGCCGACGCAGCGGTTGACGTTGCGGATCTTGTGCTCGAGCGAGACCGGCGTGCCGTCGGCGAGCGCGGCGGCCGACTGCGAGACGAGCTCCCAGTCCAGCGCGTCGTCGAGGACCGGCTCCTGCGGGCGCACGCGATGCAGCGGCGCGCCCTCGGGCAGCGGCGGCAGCGCGAGGATGTTCGTCAGGTCGACGCCGCGCGCCTTCCAGTGCTCGATCGCCTCGTCCTGCTCGAGCAGGTCCGAGCGGCCGATCAGCTCGTCCATCGAGCGGATGCCAAGCGAGGCCATGATCTCGCGCACCTCCTCGGCGACGAAGAAGAAGAAGTTCACGATGTGCTCGGGCGTGCCCTTGAAGCGCTTGCGCAGCTCGGGGTCCTGCGTCGCGATCCCGACCGGGCAGGTGTTCAGGTGGCAGGCACGCATCATGATGCAGCCCGCCGCGATCAGCGGCGCCGTCGAGAAGCCCATCTCGTCGGCGCCGAGCATCGCCGCGATCGCGACGTCACGGCCGGTCTTCAGCTGCCCGTCGGTCTGGACGATGATGCGCGAGCGAAGGTCGTTGCGCAGCAGCGTCTGCTGGGTCTCGGCGAGGCCGATCTCCCAGGGGACGCCGGCGGCCTGGATCGAGCTCAGCGGCGAGGCGCCCGTGCCGCCGTCGTGGCCGGCGATCAGGACGTGGTCGGCGTTCGCCTTCGCGACGCCGGCGGCGACGGTGCCGACGCCGACCTCGGAGACGAGCTTGACCGACACGTGCGCGCGGGGATTCGAACATCGCAGGTCGTAGATGAGCTGCTTGAGGTCCTCGATCGAGTAGATGTCGTGGTGCGGAGGCGGTGAGATCAGGCCGACGCCGGGCGTCGTGTGGCGCACGCCGCCGATGTAGTCGTCGACCTTGTGGCCGGGCAGTTGGCCGCCTTCGCCGGGCTTGGCGCCCTGGGCCATCTTGATCTGCAGCTGGTCGGCGTTGACGAGGTAGTGGATCGTCACGCCGAAGCGGCCGCTGGCGACCTGCTTGATCGCCGAGCGGCGCAGGTCGCCGTTGTCGTCGCGCGTGAAGCGGACCGGGTCCTCGCCGCCCTCTCCCGTGTTCGACTTGCCACCGAGGCGGTTCATCGCGATCGCGAGCGTCTCGTGCGACTCGCGCGAGATCGAGCCCAGCGACATCGCGCCGGTCGCGAAGCGCTTGACGATCTCCTTGGCATCCTCGACCTCGTCCAGCGCGATCGGCTCCACCCCGTCGGTCCTGAACTTCATCAGCCCGCGCAGCGTCGACCGGCGCGATGCGTCGTCGTCGACGAGCGCCGAGTACTCGCGGTACTTCGCCAGGGCATCGCCGCTGCCGTTCGTGCGCACGGAGTGCTGCAGCAGCGCGATCGTCTCGGGATTCCACATGTGGTACTCGCCCTCACGGCGCCAGGCGTAGATGCCGCCGACCGGCAGCAGCTGCTCGTGGTCGGCCGGATAGGCGGCGGCATGGCGGTCGAGCGTCTCCAGGCCGAGCACCTCGATGCCGATCCCGCCGATCCGCGACGCGGTGCCGGTGAAGTGGCGGTCGATGAGGTCCTTCTCGAGGCCGACGGCCTCGAAGATCTGCGCCCCGCAGTAGGACTGCGTCGTCGAGATCCCCATCTTGGAGATCGTCTTCAGCAGGCCCTTGCCGATCGCCTTGACGACGTTGCGCTCGGCCTTGTCGCCGTCGTCGACGCCGGGCACGCGCCCCTGTGCGACGAGCTCGTCGACGGTGTCGAGCAGCAGGTAGGGATTGATCGCCTCGCAGCCGTAGCCGATCAGCGTCGCCATGTGATGGACCTCGCGCGGCTCGCCGGACTCGAGCACGAGGCCCGTGCGCAGGCGCGTGCCCTCGCGCACGAGGTGCTCGTGGACGGCGGCGACCGCCAGCAGCGACGGAATCGCCGCGCGCTGCGGGCCGAGCTGGCGGTCGGACAGGATCAGCACGCTGACGCCCGCGGCGACGGCGTCGTGGGCGTCGTCGCAGAGCTTGGCGAGCGCGGCGCGCATGCCCTCGGCGCCGATCTCGATCGGCCAGGTGATGTCCAGCGTGTGCGCGCGGAAGATCTCGTCGTGGACCATGCGCAGCGTCTCGAGCTCGTGGTTGCGCAGGATCGGCTGGTCGAGGATCAGCTTGTGAGCGTGCTCGGGCGTCTCGCCGAGCAGGTTGCGCTCGCCGCCGATGCCGGTCGCCAGCGACATCACGATCGACTCGCGGATCGGGTCGATCGGTGGGTTGGTGACCTGCGCGAAGAGCTGCTTGAAGTAGGAGAACAGCGGCGGCCGGCGATCGGACAGGACGGCGAGCGCGTTGTCGTTGCCCATCGAGCCGATCGGCTCGGCGCCGGTCGCCGCCATCGGCGCGATCAGCACGCGCAGGTCCTCCTGCGAGTAGCCGAAGGCGAGCTGGCGCAGCCGTGTCGGCTGCAGGCCGGTCATCGTCACATGTGCCTCGGCGAGGTCGTCGAAGTGGATCGTGTTGCGCGCAAACCACTCGCCGTAGGGGCGCCTCGTGGCGACCTCCCGCTTGACCTCCTCGTCCTCGACGATGCAGTGGCGCTCGAGGTCGACCATGAAGAGCTTGCCTGGCTGCAGGCGGCCGAGGCGCTTGACCTCGTCGTTGTGGATCGGCAGCAGGCCGGCCTCGGAGCCGAGCACGACGAGGCCGTCGTGCGTCTCGACCCAGCGCCCGGGCCGCAGGCCGTTGCGGTCCAGCGTCGCGCCGACGATCGAGCCGTTCGTGAAGGCGACCGCAGCGGGGCCGTCCCAGGGCTCCATCAGACACGAGTGGAACGCGTAGAAGCCCTTCAGATGATCGGGCAGGTCTTCGCGCTCGGCGTAGGCCTCGGGGATCATCATCATGATCGCGTGCGGCAGCGAGCGGCCCGCGAGCATCAGCAGCTCGAGCACGTTGTCGAACGTCGCGGTGTCGGAGTTGCCCGGCACGACGATCGGCATGATCTTCTGCAGGTCCAGGCCGAACAGCTCCGACGACAGCTGCGACTCGCGCGCGCGCATCCAGTTGACGTTGCCCATCAGCGTGTTGATCTCGCCGTTGTGGGCGATCACGCGGTACGGGTGCGCGAGCGGCCAGCTCGGGAAGGTGTTCGTCGAGAAGCGCGAATGCACGAGCGCCATCGCGCTGGCCATCTTCGGATGGCTCAGGTCGGGGAAGAAGCCGCGCACCTGCTCGGGGATCAGCATTCCCTTGTAGACGATCGTGCGCGAGGAGAACGACGCGATGTAGAGATCGGGGCCGGCCGCGAGCTCGCAGATGCGGCGGATCACGTAGAGCTTGCGCTCGAAGGCGTCCTGGTTGGTCTCGAAGCCGGGACCGGCCTCGACGATCAGCTGGCGCATGACCGGCCGCGTCCGGTCGGCCGTCTCGCCGACGTGGTCGGTGTCGACGGGGATGTCGCGCCAGCCGAGCACCCGCTGGCCCTCGACGCGGACGTTGAGCTCGAGCAGGTGCTCGAGCTTGTCGCGGCGCTCCTCGTCGACCGGCAGGAAGCAGACCGCGACGCCGTAGCGGCCGCGCGCGGGCAGCTCGAAGTCGACGCTCGCCCGGAAGAACGCATCGGGCAGCTGCAGCAGCATGCCGGCGCCGTCGCCGGTGCGCGCGTCGGCGCCCGCCGCGCCGCGGTGCTCGAGGTTCTCGACGGCCTGCAGGCCCTTCTCGACGACGTCGTGCGTAGGGACGTTGTCCAGGCGGGCGACGAGGGCAACGCCACAAGCGTCGTGCTCGTAGCGCGGGTCATAGAGGCCTGCGGCCTGTGCGGGCGGGGTCGTCGCGGTCATAGGAGTGCCTCCAGAAGGCGGTGCGTGGCACTGTGAGGCGGAGCCGTGAAGCGTAGCAGCGCGATGGCGCCGAATCCCTCGCGCGCGACGACGGTCGCCGACGGCGTGCGAGCCGCGACGATCTGCGCCTCGTCCGAACGCCCCGTTTCGCGACGGGCGTCTATTCTCCCGGCGGATCGGGGGATCTTGCGCAATCGACGAACTGCCGACGGGAAAAGAGTGAAACGCGCTCAGCACGGGCACCATGGCGTCTGACGGCTCGGACGGAGCCGTTCCGTCCACATCCAACGAGGTGGTGACCGCCACGCCTGATCTTGAGCTCATGCTGCCCGCCCGCGCCGAGAACGTCGCGGTCGTCAGGCACGCCTTCGGTGGCCTTGCCGAAGCGGCGGGCGTCGAGGAGCAGACGCTCGCCGACATCAAGCTCGCCGTGACCGAAGCGTGCACGAACGTCGTGATCCACGCGTACGACCGCGACGATGAGGGCACCCTCGAGGTCGATGCCACGATCGAGGATCGTCGCTTGACGGTCGTGATCCGCGACAGCGGCCCCGGGATCGTCCCGCGGCCGGACTCGCCGGGACTCGGCCTCGGCCTGCCGCTGATCGCAACGCTCGCCGAGACGCTCGAGCTCGGGAAGGACGGCGACGAGCAGACCGAGGTGCGCATGACCTTCAGCCTCGACGAGGCCCCCGAGTGATGCAGCCGATCTTCAACGAGGCGACGGTCGCCGTCGCGAGCGGACCGCTCGGCGTGCCCGTCCTGGGACGCGTCGTCGGCATGCTGACCGCACGGGCCGACTGTCCGATCGACCGGCTCGACGACGCGCTGCTGATCGCCGACGCGGTCGCCGCGAAGGCCGGCTCGTTCACGCGCGACGGGCGGATCAACGTCCGCGTCGTGGCCCGATTGGGATCCGTCGAGCTGCACGTCGGCCCGCTGCGTGACGGCGGTGCGAGCGAGCTCGTCGCATCGACCGCGCTGCCGGGCATAGGAAACGTGCTCGAGCGGGTAGCCGACCTGATCGAGCCCCGGCAGCGCGACGACGGCGGAGAGTTCCTGCTCATCCGCCTCGGCTTCGACGCTCAAGGGCAGACGACGAGCGACAGAATGGAATCCGATGTCACCTGAGTTCGCGATCAGCGAGCACCCGAGCGAGGGCGATCACCACCTGCTCGCCGTGCGCGGCGAGATCGACCTGTTCACGGCGCCTGAGCTCAAGCAGGTGCTTGCCGAGGCGATCGAGGCCGGTCGCGTCCGGATCGTCATCGACCTCACGGAGACGACGTTCCTGGACTCGACGGCGCTCGGCGTGCTGATCGGCGCGGTCAAGCGACTGCGCTCGCGCGACGGCGCGCTGGCGATCGTCAACCTCGACGAGAACATCTCCAAGACCTTCGAGATCACCGGCCTGGATCAGATCTTCACGATCGTCGCCACGCGCGAGGAGGCGATCGACGCCGTCGATCCCGCCCGCGACGCCGCCGGCTGAAGCTCAGTCGGCGACGAGCAGGTCCAGGACCGCGGCCTCGACGGGGCCCTGGATCGCCGTCGCCCCCTGCTCGGCAGCGACGAGATCGAGCGTGACCGTCTCGCCGTCGCGATAGCGATCGAAGACGCGCGGGTCGATGTACGAGCCGCGCGCCACCGCCGGCGTGTTGCCGAGGTAGAACGCGACCTCCTTGACGACACGCGCGATCGCGCGCTTGCGCGCCGTCATGCTGAGCTGATCGGGCTGGTTGACGGCGAGGCCGACCGCGGCCAGCACGGTCGCGCCCCAGGTCCGGAAGTCCTTCGCCGAGACGTCGGAGCCGGTCGCCGCCTTGAGGTAGGCGTTGATGTCGGGCGAGCGCACGTCGTGCCAGCGCCGGCCACGCTTGTAGGCCAGCAGCTCCTCGCCGCCGCCGCGACGGCGCTTGAGCGTCCCGATGATCTGCGCGACCTCGGGATCGATGACCGCCTGCACGCGGCGCTTGGACTCCTTGGCGACGTAGTCGAAGCGGATCGTCTCGCCGGCGATCGTGACGTGGCGCTTGAGCATCGTCGCCAGCCCGTAGGTCTCGTTGGTGACCTTGTAGACCTCCGAGCCGATCCGGAAGAAGCCGCGGTCCAGCAGGCGCGCGGCGCAGGCGAGGACGTGCTCGCGCGACAGGTCGCCGAGCGCAAGGTCGTGCTCGACGACCGAGCGCAGCGCGGGCAGCGAGCGCGCGAAGGCGACCATGTCCTCGAACTTCGCCTGGTCGCGGCGCTCGCGCCAGCGTGGGTGGTAGAGGTACTGCTTGCGTCCCCGTGCGTCGATCCCGGTCGCCTGGATGTGCCCGAACGGGTCGGGCGAGATCCAGACGCTCTTCCAGGCCGGCGGGATCACGAGCGCCGTGATCCGTGCGACAGCCTCGGCGTCGGTGATCCGCGCGCCCTGCTCGTCGCGGTGGACGAAGCCCTTGCCACAGCGCCGGCGCGTGTACCCGGGAGCACTCAGGTCCGACCGCCGCAGGCGCGGCGGTCCGGTACGGGCGACGGCTGTGGCCATGGACGGGGAGGATCGCGCGTCGCCGACGGCCGGCGCGCCGGCTACTGCTTGGAGGCCGTCCTCTTCGCTGCCGGCTTCTTCGCTGCCGGCTTGCTCGGCGAAGCCTGCTTGGCCGGCGCCTGCTTGGACTGCGTGCCGCCGTTGCCGTCGCGCGCCTTGACGGCATCCAGGCTCGCCTTCAGCGCCGACATGAGGTCGGGCACGGGGGCGTCGTCCTCCTCGGCGGCCGGCTGCACGGCGATCTCCTCGCCCTCGGCCTTGCGCTCGACGAGCGACAGGACCTGCTCGCGATACGTATCGCGGTAGCGGTCGGCCTCGAAGGCGCCGGCGAGCGAGTCGACGAGCTGCTTGGCGATGTCGAGCTCGCGCTCGTTGATCTCGATCTCGCCGGCGGCCGACAGCTCGTCGATCGTCGCGGGGTCGACGACCTCGTCGGGATAGACCATCGTCGACATCGCCAGCGCGCCGTCGCCCATCGGACGTACCGCGACGAGCTGCTGCTTGGAGCGGATGACGACGTTGGCGATCGCCACGCGACCGGTCGCGCGCATCGCCTCCAGCAGCAGCCGGTAGGGCTTCGCGCCGCCGGCTCCGGGCGCGAGGTAGTACGGGTGGTCGAAGTAGATCGGGTCGATCTCGTCGAGCGCGACGAAGTCCTCGATCTCGATCGACTTCGTCTTCTTGGGGTCGAGCGCCTCCAGCTCGCCGGGCTCGATGACGACATAGCGGTCGGGCGTCAGCTCGTAGCCCTTGACGATGTCCTCGTAGGGCACCTCGTCGCCAGTCGTCGGATCGACGCGCTTCTGCTGGATGCGCACGCCGGTCTCCCTGTTGAGCTGGTGAAAGCGCACGGACTTGCGCGACACCGCCGAGTACAGCTTGACGGGCACGGTGACAAGCCCGAAGGAGATGGCACCGGTCCAGATCGACCTGGGCATAGCTGCAGAGTACCCGGGGCAGGCCCGCTGTCCTGCACCGCGCACGCTGCGTTGCAGACCCGCCACCCTGCCGACGGCCGCTGCCGCGCGCCCGACGGGCGAAGCCCCGCACGCGTGAGCGTCGACAGCGTGGGTAGCCCATGAGCAGGCCAGTTCATCGACCTGCGAGGAGCAAGAGAGATGGCAACCATCCGCACCGCATCGCACGGCATCCTGTCCGACGAGCGCACCGAGCAGCGCGAGCACGTCGTCGATCTGCTGACGACGGCCTACTGGATGGAGATCGAGACGGTGATGAGCTACATCGCCAACTCGACGAACCCCGACGGCGTCCGCGCGCAGGAGATCATCGCGTCGCTGAGCGCCGACGTCCAGGAAGAGCTCGGACACGCGCAGCAGTTCGCCGCCCGCATCAAGGCGCTCTACGGCGTCGTGCCGGGATCGGCGCAGTTCGCAGCCGAGCAGGACTACCTCCAGCCTCCTGAGCAGCAGACCGACATCGTCCACGTCATCAAGGGCGTGATCGCGGCCGAGTCCGGCGCGATCGAGCACTACAACCGCGTGATCGAGGAGACCGAGGGCATCGACCCCGTCACGAACGACATGGTCATCGCGATCCTCCAGGACGAGGAGCGCCACCTGCGCCTCTTCGAGGGGTTCCTGCGCGAGTACGAGGCCGAGGGCACCGTCCGGTAGCGCGGGCCCGCAACCGTGGACTCGTCGGACGAGCGTCAGACCGTCCGCGGCACGTCTGGGGGATCGGTGCTCGGCGGCTCGATCGGCGCGTCGCGGTCGGGATCGGGCAGCGGCACGCTCGGCGGCCGCGGATCGCCAGGCGGCGCCGGCCCAGGATCGGGCACGACCCCAGGATCGGGCACGACCCCGGGCTCGGGGACGACCGGCGTCGGATCCTCGGAGGGAGACGGCACCTTCAGTCGCGGGGCTGAGCGGACGAGTGTCGGGAGCATGTCGCGCGCTTACCCGAACGGGGTATCGGACAAGCGCTCGCGCAGCTCGGCAATCGAATCGAGCACGATCGCTGCGCCGGCTTCACGCAGCTCGTCGGCGCCGAACCCGCCGGTGCGCACGCAGATCGTCGGCAGCTCGAGCTTGGCGGCGGCGATCACGTCCCAGGTCGAGTCACCGACCATCACGCCGCGACCGCCGCCGGCGAGCTCCAGCGCCGCCTCGATGAGGTCCGGCGCCGGCTTCGTGCGCCGCACGCTGCTCGAATCCGTCCAGCCGTCGGCGAGCTCGCGTGCGTCGAGCAGGTCGAGGAAGCGTGCGACGTCCTCGGCCTTCGCAGAGGAGGCGAGCACGATCGTGCAGCCGCGCGCCTTGAGGTCCTCGAGCAACCCGCGGGCGCCCTCGAACGGCTGCACCTCGGCGACCATCTGGGCGAACAGCGCATGCTCGAGGGTGCGAACCTCGTCGCCGTGCTCGCCCTCGAAGCCCTCGCCGGCGAGGTGCGCGACGAGCTGGTCGCCGCCCATCCCGATCGCTCTGTGACAGCGCCAGACGGGGACCGTCAGGCCGTGCAGGCGAAACGCGCGATACCACGCGAGCGCGTGCTGATAGTTGGAGTCGACGAGCGTCCCGTCGACGTCGAGGATCGCGGTCGGCGCCGTCATCTCAACGCTCGCCGGTGGCGCGCCGCACGAGTCCGAGCGCGAACCACAGCCCGACGAAGAGCGCGCTCGTGGCCGCGGTCGTGATGGCGGCCGTCGTACCGTCGAACAGCACGTCGGTCACCAGCAGCACCGCGCCGTTCATCGCGACCGCCAGGCAGACCAGTCCGGCTACGGCGAGCCGACTCGAGATCGCGACGAGACGGCGCTTGTCGCCGGCCTGGAACATCAGCCGGTGATAGGCCGTCGGCGCGATGAACAGCGCCGATGCCGCGGCCGACGCCAGCAGCGTCGCGAAGTACACGTCGCGCTGCAGGGACGTGGCCTCCGCGAAGCGCTCCTGAAACGGCACGGTCAGCAGGAACGCGAACAGCACCTGCACGCCCGGCATCGCGACGCGCAGCTCGTTGAGCAGCTGGTCGAGCTGGCGGTTGAGCCGCTCCTGCTCGGTCTCCGCGCGCTCGGAAGGATCGACGTCGCTGGTCATCGGCGATTCTCATGCCCGGATCCGCGACGCGACGAACCCCCGGCGACGTGCATCGCGCCAGCGGTACCGGATGAACAACGTCCTCAGGAGCTACGTCTGGTCCTCCACCGCCGGCCGCGCGTCGGCCGCGCTGCGCAGCCGGGAGATCGCCTGGCGGATGATGCGCGAGACCTGCATCTGGCTGACGCCGATGACGGTGCCGATCTCGGCCTGCGTCATGTCCTGCTCGAAGCGCATCCGCAGCACGTCGCGCTCGCGCGCGCTGACATTCGACATGAGCCGCTGCAACGTCGCGCGCTCCTCGGCGCGATCGAAGCCGTCCTCGTCGACGCCGATCGAATCGGCGAGCGTCGCGATGTCATCCTCACCGCCGCCGCTCCCGCCGCGCGGCGCGTCGAAGGAGACCGCGCGGTAGGCGCCGCCGGCCTGCAGCGCCTCGAGCACCTCCTCCTCGTCGACGCCGAGCGCCGCGCCGATCTCCGCCACCGACGGCTGGCGATGCAGCTCCTCGGCGAGCGTTCCGACGACGCGGTCGACCTTCAGCGTGAGCTCCTGCAGGTCGCGCGGGACGCGGACGGCCCAGGTGCGGTCGCGGAAGTAGCGCTTGATCTCGCCGAGAATCGTCGGCACGGCATAGGACGAGAACGCGATCTCGCGCGCGGGGTCGAAGCGGTCGATCGCCTTCACGAGCCCCAGCGAGGCGACCTGCAGCAGATCGTCGAGCGGCTCGCCCGTGCGCTGGTAGCGGCGTGCGAGCTGGCGCGCGAGCGGCAGGAAGCGCTCGACGAGCTGGTCGCGTGCCTGACCGTCGCCGTGTTGGTGATAGCGCACGAACAGCTCGCGGTCCTCCCGCGAGCGCTCAGGTCCCGAACCCGGCGTGCGAGCCGGAGGCTTCGCCGTCATGAGCATGACCGGATCCTCACCCGGCACAGCGAGATTCGAGCATCGAGCACGTTGGCCTCCGCGACGGTAGAGCGCCAGAGGTCTGGGGCGCATGCATCGCGCAGCGGGGACACGGCCGCGCGTGCGCCATGATACTCAAGCTGCGGCGCGTTCCTCGGCAATCCATGGGCCCCAACACGAACACCACGAGCTTGCGCATCCTGGCCGCCGACGAAGACGAGGCGACGCTGCGCGAGACCAACCGGCTGCTCAGCGGCCTCGGCCACACCGTCATGGCGCATGCCGTCACCGTCGAGCAGGCATCCGAGCTGATCGCCCGCGAGGATCCGGATCTCTCGGTCGTCGTCGTCCACGACGACGACGACCATGCCCTCGATCTCATCGAGGAGATCAGCGAGTACGCGCGCGGCCCACTGATCGTGCTGCTCGGAGCGCACGAGTCGCACTTCGTGCGCAGCGCCGCGGAGCGCGGCATCGACGCGTTTGCGCGTCCGCAGTTCGATGACGAGGTGCACGGTGCGATCAAGCTGGCGATGAAGCGCCATGCCGAGACCCAGGCGCTCACCGAGCAGGTCGAGCAGCTCGAGAGCGCGCTGCAGCGCCGCGGCGCGATCGAACGCGCGAAGGGCATCCTGATGGAGCGCCACGGCCTCAGCGAGCGTCAGGCCTTCGAGCTCCTGCGCCAGCAGGCGCGACGCTCCAACCGGCGCGTGATCGACCTCGCGCATGCCGTCGGCGACGGCCATGCCCTGCTGCCCGGCCACGGCGACTGACGCTCCCGATTACCGATGCGCCCCGACGGGCAACACCCGCACGGCAGATGATCGACATCCTCAAGCGGACGTTCAAGAAGTTCCAGGCCGACGAGATGGCCGACCGCGCCGCCGCGCTGACGTACTACGTGATGATGTCGCTGTTCCCCGCGCTGCTCGTCGGCGTGGCCCTGCTGGGCCTGCTCGGCGACCGCTCACTCGTGACCGAGGCCGTCGACTACGCCAGCGACAACGGGGCTCCGGCGGAGGTCACCGACGCGCTCGAGGCGCTGCTGACGGCAACCGTCGACTCGGCCGGCGGGGCCGTCTCGGGCGCGCTCGTGCTGGGCATCGCGGTCGCGCTGTACGGCGCGTCGGGCGCCTTCGGCGCCGCCGGCCGCGCGCTCAACGACGTATACGACACGCGGGAGACACGCGGCTTCGTCAAGCACAAGCTCGCCGACATCGGCTTCACGATGCTCGTCATCCTGCTGGCGCTCGTGTCGCTCGTCTCGGTCTTCCTCGGCGGCAGCCTGGCAAACGACCTGTTCGGGACGATCGGACTCGGCGACACGGCGGCGTCGATCTGGCGCGTCGCACGCTGGGGCGTCGCGCTCGGCGCGGTGCTCGGGATGTACGCGATCGTCTTCGCGTTCGCGCCCGACATCGACGCTCGGCGTCGGCGGATCCTCAGCCCGGGCGGACTCGTCGGCGTCGCGATCTGGATGATCGCGTCGGCCGGCTTCTTCTTCTACGTCTCCAACTTCGGCAAGTACGGCGCCACCTACGGTGCCTTCGCCGGCGCCGTGATCCTCCTGCTGTGGCTGTACATCTCGTCGATCGCCTTCCTGTTCGGCGGAGAGCTCAACAGCATCGTCGACCGCAGGGGACGCGAGCCGCGCTCGGATGCAAACGCGCCGGCCGCGACGACGCCCGCGCAGACCGCCGACGGCTACGGGCGTGACGTGCTCGCGCCCGACGGGCCGGTCGATCGCGGCTGATCGGAGTGCCCACGCGTGCCATGCTGCAGGTCGGCGAACGGGCGTAGGGTCAGCTCGTCATCGTAGGAGCACAGCGCGCGGCGGCCGGGGCAGGTCTCGCACAGCTCGCGGTGCGGGACCGGCGTGACCGGGTAGCGACCGGCGAGCAGGCCGGAGGCGAGCGCGCGGAGCTCCTGCTCGAGGCGATCGGCGTCAGCGGCCGCGAAGCGCTCGGCGACCGGCTCGGCTGGGTACTCGAGGAACGCGTAGGCGACGTCGACGCGGGCCGCCCCGCCGCGTAGCGCAGCGAGCGCATAGGCCCGGCGCTGGATGCCGTAGCGCTCGTCGACATAGGCGGCGAGGTCCGTGGCGTGCGCCACCGCGTCGGTCTTGTAGTCGACGACGAGCTGCGCCCTGCCGCGCTCGATCGCCAGCACGTCGACGATGCCGGTCAGCAGCGTGTCGCCGAGCAGGACCGTGAAGGGATGCTCGCGATGCACGGTGCGGGCGCGCGCGATCCGCTGCGCGAGCGGCGACTCGGCGAACGCGGCCCGCAGGCGCAGCACGTCGGCGACCTGCTCATCGCTGAGCTGCAAGCCCGCCGCGTCGGCGAGCTCGGCAAGATCGGCGTCCTCCCGCTCGAGCAGGGCATGGACGAGCGATCCGCGCGTGCGCGGATCGAGCTCGGCGACGGCGCGCTCGCCGCCGCCGGCTGAGCTCGGCGGCAAGACCACGTCCTGTGCGCTCCAGGGGCCGTGCGCCTCGTCCGCGCCGCCGCCGCCACCGTCCGGCGGCGACTCGTCGGATAGCCCGAGCACGCGCTGCAGGTAGAAGCGGTAGCCGCATCGCTCCCACGCTGCCAGGCGCGAGTAGGACAGCGTGCGCGCCACCGGCGGGGCGCCCTCCGGCTCGGGCTCGAGCGGACGCGGCGCCGGCGCCGGCGCGACCGGCAGGCGCGTTCCCGCCGGTGCCAGCGATTCGCTGCGCAGCACGCGACCGATCGTGTCCGGCGCATTGATCGCGCAGCGCACCCGGGCGCCGCCGAACGCGACGTCCGCGAGCGGCTCGTCGAGCGTCGGCAGCGCGCGCAGGTCGCCGCCGAGCAGCGCGGGTCCGAGCCACGCCAGCGGCGGCGCCTTGGGGCCTTCCTGGGGCCAGCGCGACAGCGGCACGCCGCCACTGACGATCAGCCGCTCCTGCGCGCGGGTCAGCGCGACGTACATCACCCGCTCCTCCTCGGCGGCCGCGCGTGACCGCGCCCGCTCGCGCAGCGGCCCGTAGGCGAGCGCCGTCTCGCTCGTGCCGTCGAGGCCGACGAGCCGCAGGCCGACCTCGTCGCCTGCGACGAGCAGGTCCTCGTCGCCGTCGGCGGGCCGCTGGCGGCCCAGGTCGGCGACGCAGACGACGGGAAACTCCAGGCCCTTCGCGGCGTGGATCGACATCAGCCGCACGGCCTTGACGTCGCCCAGCTCGACGGGCGCGTCGGTCTCGCGCGCCTCCGCCTCGAGCTCGGCGGTGGCGAGGTCAGCGAGGCCGCGCACGTCGCGGCCGCGGTCGCGCTCGAAGTCGGCGGCGAGCCGCAGCAGCTTGTGGATGTTCGCCAGCCGCCGCGCGCCGCCGGCAAGCGACAGGACGTGCAGGTCGTAGCCGGTCGCGTCGACGACGCGTCGCAGCAGCTCGTCGAGCGCCAGGCGCGGCGCCAGCGCCCGCTCGTTGGCAAAGCGCGTCGCGAAGACGTCGAGCCGCTCGCGATCGTCGTCGCTCAGCCGCTCGCGCAGCTCGGCGTCGTCGGCGATCGCCCGCCAGGCGTTGCCCTTCCCGGCCCCCGCCACGTGCGCGAGCGCGTCGGACGAGAGGCCGACGAGCGGCGAGGCGAGGACCCCGTGGAGCGCGGCCTCGTCGCGCGGGTTGGCGAGCGCGGCAAGCCAGGCGCAGAGGTCGCGCACGACCTGGCGGCCCCAGTAGCCGCGACCGCCGACCGACAGCGTCTGCAGTCCCTGATCCTCGAGCGCGCGCTCGTAGACGGGCAGGTCGCCGAGCGCGCGCATCAAGACGACGATCTCCTCGGGCCGGTGCGTGCCGCCATCGACCAGACCCCGCACGCGCTGGGCGAGCAGGCGCGCCTCGGCCTGGCGCCAGGCCTTCGTGCCGGGCCGAGCCTCGCCGAGGTCGACGTCCTCCCAGCCCTCCTGGTCGGTGATCAGCAGCTCGACGAGCGGCTCCGCCGGCGGCTGCGTCTCACGGCCCTCGCGCAAGGCCACGAAGCCGGCGCCGAAGCGCGGGCCGAAGGCGGCGTTGACCGTGTCGAGGATCGCGCCGTGCGAGCGGAAGTTCGTCGCCAGCGTCGCGACCCTGCCGCGCGCGGCGAACTGCGCGCGCAGCGCCCGGAAGACGTCGACGTCGGCGTGGCGAAAGCCGTAGATCGACTGCTGCTCGTCGCCGACGACGAACAGGTCGTCGCGGTCGAGCGCTCCGAAGAGGTCGAGCTGCAGCGGATTGGAGTCCTGCAGCTCGTCGACCATGACGCGGTCGAAGCGCTCGGCGTAGGACCGCCGCAGCGCGGGATCGCCGTCGAGCAGGTCGCGCGCGTGCAGCTCGAGATCGTCGAAGTCCAGCGCGGCGCGGGCGCGCTTGACCGCGGCGTAGGCATCGGCGTAGTCGCCCAGCAGCTCGTCGAGCAGCGCGACCGCGGCTGCCGCGCGCACGTCGTTGCAGGCCGTCGCGTAGGCCGCCAGCGCGGCGCGGTAGGCGTCGCAGGCCGCCGTCTTCAGGGCGTTGGCGTTCATGCCGACCGTCAGCGCGCCGAGCGCCGGGGCGAGCTCGCCGGGCGGCGTCGCGGCGAGCAGGTCGGCGCAGCGCCGCAGGCGTTCGCGCGCCGCCGTCACGGTCTTGCCGTCGCCGGCGTGGGCAAGCTCGGCGACGGCCGCCGCACACGCCTCCTGCAGTGGCACGCGCAGCGCGTGCGGATCGGCGAGCGTCCTTGGGCGCGGCAGCCGCGGGCGCGTCTGACCGGCGCTGCGCAGCGCGTCGTGCACTCCGGCGATCGCCGTCCGCAGCCGGTCGGCGTCGTAGGCGGCGACGAGGTCGAGCGCCGCCGCGGCATGCTCGCCGCCGAGCAGGCGCGCGAGGGCGTCGTCCCAGGCGCGGTCGTGCAGCGGACGCGCCGCGGCCTCGTCGAGCACGGTGAACGACGGGTCCAGGCCGGCGGCGACGGCGTGGGCGCGCAGCACGCGCGTGCAGAAGCCGTGGATCGTCGAGACCCAGGCGGACTCCGTCTCGCGCGCGAGGTCGCGACGGCCGAGCTCGACGAAGCGCCGGCGCACGCGCGCGCGCAGCTCGCCCGCGGCGCGCTCGGTGAACGTGATCGCGAGGATCCGCGACGGGCGCACGCCGTCCTCGGTCACCGAGCGCACGAAGCGCTCGACGAGCACGGACGTCTTGCCGCTGCCGGCGTTGGCCTCCAGCAGCAGCGAGCCGTCGCGCCGCCTGACGGCATCGGACTGCTCGGCGGTGAAGGGACGGCCGCCGGGGCCGAGCAGCGCGCTCGTGCCGGCGGTCATGGCCGTGCGCCGTCGCTCGCACGGTCGCCGATCACGATGATCGCCGGCACGGCCTACGCCGCCTCGCAGCGGCAGATCGTCGGGTACGCGCAGCCCTTGTCGTTGTACGTGCAGCTCTCCGGGCGCGGCGCCAGCGCGCCCGCGCGCAGCTGGGCGACGGCGTCCAGGACGTCCTCCAGCACGCCGTCGACGATCGCCTCGAACTCGTCGCGCGAGCGGCGGTCGGTCCTGACGGTGCGCAGACCCGGGTCGGCGTCGTCGAGCACGAGCCCGCGCGCGCGCTGGTCGCGGCCGCCGATCGGCTGATACAGCCCGCCGACCGGATCGAGGCCGAGCACGTCGCGTGCGGCGAGCAGGTAGATCGCCACCTGGTACTTGCGCCGCGCGCGCCAGTTGGCCGACTCGACCGCGATCCGGCCCTTGTAGTCGTAGACGAGCGCCTCGCCGCCGGCGCCCGTGTCGATCCGGTCGATGCGCCCCCGCAGCCGCACGCCGCCGGGCAGCTGGAGCGCCGCGTGGTCATCGCGGGAGCCGCCGAAGTCGACCTCGAGGCTGTCGGGCACGAGCTGCGAGCCGTCGCCGGCGGCGTGCTCGAGGTAGCGCAGCACGTCGGCGCGCAGCCGATGCTCCATCGCGCGCTGGCGGCTGGGGTCGCGCGACATCGTCATCTGCGGCGTGCCCTCGAAGCGCTCGATCGCGGCCGCGGCCAGCGTGCGGGCCGCAGGCAACGTCCCGAGATCCAGCCGACCACTGCCGGTCGTATCGATCAGCCCGCGCACGACCGCTTCGAGCACGCAGTGCGTCAGCGCCCCGCGCAGCATCGCCTCCGGATCGGGCGTCAGGCCCTCGGGGTCGAGCATCCGCTCGACGAACCAACGCACCGGGCAGCTCGCCCACAGCTCGATGCCGGACGCCGACCATGCCGCGCGGTCGCGCAGGCCGGCGACGACCTGCGGGTCGCGCAGCGGCGCGATCGGCGCCTCGCGCAGCCGCGGTCCGTCGGCGGCCAGCGCGCGCTGGCGCTCGCGCTCGCTCGGCGCGTCGTCCTCGGGCCAGCCGACCTCGCCCAGCGAGCGGACGCGGCGGCGCTGCTCGAGCTCTGGGCCGAAGAGGTCGCAGACGTCGGACACGAAGAACGAGCGCACCGCCTGCTCGCCGTCGTCGCCGGCCTCATGCCAGGACAGGTAGAGGCGCTCCTCGGGCCGCGAGACCGCCGCGTAGAACAGGTAGCGCTCGGCGCCGAGGTCGTCGC
The DNA here is from genome assembly GCA_030690545.1 of Solirubrobacteraceae bacterium. Taxonomy (GTDB): domain Bacteria; phylum Actinomycetota; class Thermoleophilia; order Solirubrobacterales; family Solirubrobacteraceae; genus CADCVQ01. The sequence goes on along the minus strand of JAUYGN010000058.1, from coordinate 2,789 downwards.
GCCGGCGCAGGCGCAGGCCCGAGGCGGCGGCGATCTGATCGCGCTCGACATCCCCGAAGAACGGCTCGGCGCGCGGTGGCGCCGGGAAGACGCCCTCCTGCAGGCCGCAGAGAAACAGGACCCGCACGCGGCGGGCGCGCAGCTGCAGCGGCTCGGCGACGGTGACGAACCCCGGTCCGGGCGGCGTGCCGACGCGGACCTCGAGGTCGTGCAGGAGCGCGGCGAGCTCGCTGGCCTCGGGCACCAGGGCCTGGTCGGCGCGCGCCAGCGTCGCGAGCTGCTCGAGCGCTGACCGCCCGGCGCGCAGCACGGCGACGTCCTGCTGCTCGATGCCGCGCAGCACCTGCGCCGCGCGCCTGCGCGGCGCGCTGAACAGCGTCAGCAGCTCGGCTGCGACGCGCTCGGCCAGCTCGGCGCCGCCGCGCAGCCGCGCCGCGCGGACGCGGTCGATCGCCTCCAGCGGCCAGCGTTCCTGCTCCCAGATCGCGCGCCCCGCATCCGCCGTCCGGGCGCCTTCTCTGCGCGCCTGCGCCTCGAGGCGATCGGCGAGCTCGGGGCGTTGCAGGAACCCCGGGCTGCGCAGGTAGGCGAGCAGGTCCTCGGCCGTGCCGTCGTCCAGCGCGCAGCGCACGAGGCCGACGAGACCACGCCCGAGCGGCGTGTGACCGAGCAGCACGCGCCGGTCCAGCGCGACGGGAACCCCGAAGGCGGCGAACACCTCGCTCAGCAGCGCGGCGTGGTCGCGCGACGCGCGCAGCACGACCGCGATCTCCTCCGGCGCGACGCCCTCCTGCGCGATCAGCCGCGCCGCCTGCGCCGCGACGAGCTCGAGCTCGGCGCGCTCGCCGCCGCCCTGCAGCAGCGTGATCGCCACGCCGGGATCGACCGGGGCGGGATCGAACAGCTGGCCCTCCTCGAGCTCGAACAGGCCGCGCTCGAGGTGGTGCAGCGCCGCGCGCGAGTCCGGCGCGTAGTGCTCGGCGCGCGCTGCCAGCACGCGGTGCTCGACGCCCTCGCGGTACAGCTCGGCGAACGTCGTCGCGCGGCCGGCGAACGCCATCCGCCCGGGCTCGTAGGAGAGCGACAGGGTCACCTGCGCGCCGGTCGCGGCGAGCGTCTCGACGGCGTCGTGCTGCAGCGGCTGCAGATCGTCGAAGCCGTAGAAGAAGACCGGCGTCCGCCCCCACGCGGACGGGTCCTCGCGCAGCGCATCGAGCGCGGCGGCCTCGTACAGCGGTCCGTCGAGCCGGTGCAGGCGCGCCAGCCGGCGACGGTAGCCGCCGTAGAGCGCGCTCACCTCGTCGGCGTACGCGCGCCGGCCCGGCTCGTCATCCGCCCAGGCACGCAGCGCCTGCGTCAGGCGCTGCGGCGTGACGCGCAGCGCCTCGAGCTCGTCGACGAGCGCCAGCAGCTCGCGCGTGAAGCCGCGCGTCGCGGCCGAGGCGGCGAGCGCGCGCAGCGCCGTCGTCTGCACGACCGTCGCCGCGACGCGCTCGCGGGCGAGCCGGCCGAGCGGCCGCCCGCGCACGCCGCCGCGCCGCGCGCATTCCCGCACGAGCCAGGCGAAGCGCACGACGTTCGCGCCGAACACGACGCCTGCGCCCGCCAGCTCGGCGCGGTAGCGCTCGACGTCGGCGAACGTCGGCACGACGAGGATCGGCTCGTCCCCGCCACGCAGGGCCGCGCGGTAGCCGTCGAGCACGAGCTTCGCCTTCTCGGCGTTGGCGGGACCGGTGACGAGCGTGAGCGGCATGCCTGCATCGTCGCGCGTCGGCCCGACGACCCGACGAGCCGACGACCCGACACCTACACCGCCGGCGGCAAGACCCCCGCCCGCGCCGCCTCGCGCGCCACGCGCCGCGCGTCGGCGAAGGTGTTTCGTGAGCCGAGCAGGACGACGCCGATCCGACGCTCGCCGCGCTCGATGATCGCGACGAGGCAGAACCCTGCCGCGTTCGTGAAGCCCGTCTTCAGTCCGATCGCGCCCGGATAGCGGTCGCGCAGCAGGTGGTTGGTCGTGCGCAGCGTGAGCTGCTTGCCCGAGCCGGGCCAGACGCGCGCGTAGCGCTTGCGCGCGAGCTCGGCGATCCGCGGCTCGTTCATGACGTGCATCGCCAGCACGGCGAGGTCGGCCGCGCACGAGCGGTTGCGGCGATCCAGGCCATGCGAGTCCGCGTAGCGCGTGCACGTCAGCCCGAGCTCGCGCGCGCGCTCGTTCATCAGCGTCACCCAGGCGCGCTCGGAGCCGGCGCCCGCGACCGCGAGGGCGTACGCGGCGTTGTTGGACGACGCGATCATCAGGGCCTTGAGCAGCACGTCGGCGCGCACGCGGCGTCCCGGCTTCAGGCCGCCCAGCCGCGAGCCGCCGACCCAGTCGGACTCGCGCGTGACCCGCACCAGCTGATCGGGCTCAAAGCGCTCGACCGCCAGCAGCGCGGTCATCAGCTTCGTCAGGCTCGCGATCGGGCGCACCGTCGTGGCGTGCAGGCGCCAGAGCAGCCGGCCGTCGGCGAGATCGAACGCCAGGCCGGCCTTCGGGCGCGGCTCGAGCTTGAGGTAGGACATCAGCGACGGCTGCGTCAGGTCGACGTGCGACGCACCGGCGGGCGCGGGCAGCGGCCCGAGCTCCTCCTGCTGGGGCGGCTCGGCCGGCAGCGGCGGTGCGAGGCGCTCGACGGTCCGCGCGACCGGCTGCGCGTCGCCGCCATCGCGAACCGGCGGCAGCACGCCCGCGGCTTGGCTGCGCGCCGTTCCGGTAGGGTGATGCGACCGTCGCGCCCACGATGGGC
>JAUYGN010000037.1 GCA_030690545.1 Solirubrobacteraceae bacterium | reverse complement strand
GGGTCGACCTCGCCCCGTTGGCGCGCACCCGGGTGTGGCGCCGTTTGGGCGCAATGCGCCCAATCGGCGCCACAGTCGACGAAACGAGCGACGGATCGAGGGCGCCTACCGGTCGGGGCGCTCGGGGTAGACGTCGTCGATCGTGACGAGCGCGACGTACGGGGCGCTGGCCGCCGTCGCGATCCGCTCGCCGCCGCCGGCAAGCCGGTCGAGCACGCTGACGACGCCGCAGATCTCGTGGTCGGCCTCCTGCAGCGCCTCGATCGCGGCGATCGTCGAGCCGCCCGTGCTGACGACGTCCTCGACGACGAGGCAGCGGTCCTCGGGCGCGAGCAGCGGTCCCTCGATGCGCCGCGACAGCCCGTGGCGCTTGGCCTCCTTGCGCACGAAGAAGCCCTTCACGTCGGCGCCGCCGGCGAGCGCCGCGCAGGTGACGGCGTCGGCGCCCATCGTCATGCCGCCGAGCGCGGTCGCACCCCATTCGCGCGCGTGCCCGGCGAGCAGCTCGCCGAGCGCCAGGAAGCCGGCGGGCAGCAGGATCGCGCGCTTGGCGTCGACGTAGTAGCTGGCCGTCAGGCCGCTCGTCAGCGTCACCTCGCCGAGCACGAGCGCGTGCTCGCGCAGCGCCTCGACCAAACGTCCATGGGCATCCATCGCTCGCGTACCTTAGACCCGTGCTCGAGCGGCCTCTTCGCTACCTCGCGATCTTCCTCAGCCTGATCATCGCGACCGGCTTCGTGCTGTTCGCGCTGGATGACATCCAGCGCGGCTCGTCCGACTCGCAGGCGCGCGTCACGGGCGCCGGCGCGACGAGCACGACGGCCGCCGGCGAGCGCGCCCGCGAGCGGCGCAACGGCGCGCTGCGCGAGGCGGTCGACGATGCCAACGACGTCCTGCTCGCGCCGTTCTCGGGGATCTCGGAGAACGCCGGCAGCGCGTGGGTGCGCCGCGGCGTGCCGGCCGGGCTGGGCCTGCTGACGTACGGCTTCCTGCTGGCCTACGGCGCGCGCTTCACGACGGCCCGTGGCGCGCGCCGGCGACGCTCGGGCTCCGCGCAGCCGACCGGCTGACGCCCGCGACCTACTTGTACACGTCGACCGGCGTTCCGATCCTGATCCAGTTGTAGAGGCTGAGCGCGTCGGGGATCGGGACCCGGAAGCAGCCGGCGCTGGCCGGGTAGATCGGCACCGACTTGTAGCCGTGGGTCGCGTAGCCGCGGATGAAGTAGGCCGAGTGGACCATGCCCTTGTCGTTCGTCCCCGGCGTCTTGAGGTAGACCCTGAACGAGCCGAGGATCGTCGGCGTGCTCGGCTTGCCCGACGAGGTCGGGTAGATGCGCAGCACGCGACCGCGATCGATCAGTGCGATCACCTGCCGCGTGAGGTCGCCCTCGATGTGGCGTCCGTGCTGGGGGAAGCGGACCTTGAAGCGCCCCTTGCCGGCGGCGATCGCGCGCATCACGTGGATCGAGGCCTGCGACGTGCGAGCCATCCCCGCGACCTTGCGGAAGGCCAGCACGGCGCGCGCCGTGCGCGCATCGAAGACGCCGGGTTCCCCGGTGACGTAGCCGAGTGCCCGCAGCCGTCGCTGCAGTGCGCGGATCGAGCGCTTGCCGCTGCGCTCGACGACGCGGCGCGGCAGCACGTCGACGGTCGTGCCGCGCGCGCTGAGCGCTCCCAGCGCGGCCGACGGCTCGTGCGTCGCGCGGATGCTCAGCGAGCCCGGCACGGGGGGCCGGTAGGAGAGCGTGAAGCCACCGCCGCCGTCGGCCCGGGGCAGCAGCGAGACGCGCTTGGCCCACTGCTTGCGGCCCTGGATGTAGGCGCGCACGATGATCTGCTGGCCGGGCACGAAGGTGCCCGTCGTGCCGCGCACGCGGACCGGCGAGCCGGCCAGGACGGTTGCGCGCAGCCCGCCGATGCGCTCGAGCTTGAGCGTCAGCTGAGTCTGCACGGGGAGCGGCGCCGGGACCGCCGCCGGCTCGACCGGCGGCGCCTGCGCGCTCGCCGCGCTCGGCAGCGCCGCCGCGATCAGGACGATGAGGCTGACGGCGAGGCGGCGCATTCGGCGCCACTATGCCATGCCGAGCGGTCCGAAGCTACGGAGCGCCGGGCCCGGGCGCGGGGGCGCTCAGCGGCCCCGCTCGGCCGCCGGTGCCGAGCAGCCGCGCGAGCAGGCTGGCGATCGTCAGCGTGACGATCGTCGAGCCGACCATCATCGCCGGGATCTGCCAGGACCAGGACAGCAGCACGCCGAGCGCGATCGAGTTGTTCAACGCGTGCAGCGCGATCGACGGATACAGCGAGCCGCTCCACTCGTACAGCAGGCACAGGCCGACGCCGAAGATCGCGAGCGGGACGAGGTAGCCCAGCGGCGACGAGCCGGCGTGGATGCCCCCGAAGACGACGCCCGTCAGCACCGCCGCGACCCACGGCCCGCGCCAGTTGCGCAGCGCGCCGTAGAAGAAGCCGCGGAAGAACAGCTCCTCGCCCAGCGGCGCGATGACCGTGATCAGCACGACGACGGCGAGCACGTTGAGCAGCGGTCCGTCGGCGCCCAGCTCGGAGGGCAGCGTCTGCTGCTGGTCGAGGCTGAGCGCGGCGGCCCAGGCGGCGCTGAGCGCGTAGAAGCCGATCCAGACGGCGAACAGCAGCCTGATCGCGCGCTTGACGGGCGGCCGGCGCAGGCCGAAGTCAAACGCCGACGGCCGCCCGTGCATCGCCGCGAAGAAGAAGGCGGCGCCGACGAGCGCGAGGTTCTGGATCACCGTCAGGCCGACGTTGACGCCCGTCGGCGGGCTGCTTGCCGATCCGCCGACCGCGCTGACGATGCCGATCACGAAGGCGCCGGCGAGGATCGTCACGCCGAAGCCGGCGATGAACGCGGCGAGCGCCAGCCAGGGCGGCCAGGCCGATCGCCCGGCGAGCTCGGCGGGCGGCGCGTGATCGGGCACCGGCGCGCCGTCGGGCGGCGGGCCCGGGCCGTGGTCGCCGGCGGGCGGGCTGGGCTGAAACTGCGGCGGGACGTGGGACACGGTGCAGGCAGGTTACGCGGCGAGCGCCGCCAGCCCGGCCAGCG
>JAUYGN010000036.1 GCA_030690545.1 Solirubrobacteraceae bacterium | reverse complement strand
AGGCGCCCGCGCCGGCCGGCCGTCCGCGGCTGCTCGGCCGTCCGCGACGCGGGCGCCGGATTCGCGGCGCGCGCGTCGGCGACAATCCACGCATGCTCGCCCTGACGCTGGCGATCGCCGCGTCGGTGGCCGCCGGCGCGTGGTCGCAGCGGCGCTTCGGCGCCGGCGCCCTCGCGCTCACGCGCCGGCTGCTCGACGCGATGCTCTACGGCGCGCTGCCGCTGATCGTCTTCTTCGTCCTGGCGCGCACCGAGCTGACGGCCGGCCTGGGGATCGGCCTGCTGCTCGCGTTCGCCGTCCACGCGGTCGTCGGCCTCGTTGCCTGGGCGATCGCGACGCGCGTGCTGCGGCTCCCACCGGCTTCGGCGGCGATGCTCGTCGTCGCCGCCGTGATGGCGAACACCGGCTTCTTCGGCGCGCCGGTGATCGCGACGCTGCTCGGTCACGACGAGCTCGGCGCGGCGATCACGTTCGACGCGCTCGTCAGTGGCCCGATGTTCTTCGTCGTCGGCTTCGCGATCGCGGCCGCCTTCACGACGCGCGGCGAGCCGGCGAGCGCGCGGATGCGGACCTACCTGCTGCGCAACCCGCCGCTGCTCGCGGTCGCCGCGGCGCTCGTCGCGCCCGATGCGCTGGCGCCCGACGTGCTCGTCGAGATCGCTCGCGGCGCGCTGATCGCGCTCGCGCCGGTCGGCTTCTTCGTCGTCGGCGTCCAGCTCGCGCACGAGCGGATCGGCTTCCCGCCGCCGCTCGGCGCGCCGGTCGCGATCGTCGTCGGCCTGCGGATGGTCGTCGCGCCGCTCCTGCTGCTCGGGCTCGTCGCGCTGACGACCGACGTCCCCGACGCCTACCTGCTGCAGGCGGCGATGCCGGTCGGCGTCAACACGCTCGTCGTCGCGCACGCCTACGACCTCGACCGCGCGCTCGCGGCCGCCGCGCTGGCCTGGTCGACGGCGCTCGCGCTCGCCGTCGCGCTCGGCGCGGCGGCATTCGCCTGATCGGGCGCAGCGTGCGCGAGGCTGCCGACGGCCGACGGCGCCCGCGTGGAAGGATGGCGCCATGGCACGAATCGGACTTCTGACAGGCGGCGGCGACTGCCCCGGCCTGAACCCCGTCATCCGCGGAATCGTCCGCAAGGGGATCGACACCTACGGTCACGAGATCTTCGGCTTTCGCAAGGGCTGGAAGGGCGTGCTCGACAACGACGCGATCGAGCTGACGCGCGAGAGCACGAGCGGCATCCTGCACCGCGGCGGCACGATCCTCGGCACCTCGCGCACGAACGTCTACAAGACCGAGAACGGCGAGGCGCGCGTGCTCGCCTCGCTGAAGGAGCGCGGCATCGACGTGCTGATCCCGATCGGCGGCGACGACACGCTCGGCGTCGCGCGCAAGCTCTACGCGGCCGGCTTCCCGACCGTCGGCGTGCCGAAGACGATCGACAACGACCTCAACGCGACGGACTTCACGTTCGGCTTCCAGACCGCGGTGCAGATCGCGACCGAGGCGATCGACCGGCTGCACTCGACGGCGGAGTCGCACGACCGCGTCATCGTCTGCGAGGTGATGGGCCGCGACGCGGGCTGGATCGCGGCCTACTCCGGCCTCGCCGGCGGCGCCGACGTGATCCTCGTGCCCGAGCGCCCGTTCGACGTCGAGGAGGTCTGCGACCACATCCGCAACCGCCACACGACGACCGGCAAGACGTTCTCGATCGTCGTCGTCGCCGAGGGCGCGACGCGCGCCGACGGTGGCGCGGCCGCGACGGCCGCCGACACGGTCGACTCGTTCGGCCACGTCCGCCTCGGCGGGATCGCCTTCGAGCTCGAGCAGGAGATCGAGCAGCGCACGGGCTACGAGTGCCGCGCGACGGTGCTCGGCCACATCCAGCGCGGCGGCTCGCCGGTCGCCTTCGACCGCGTGCTCGGCAGCCGCTTCGGCGTCGCGGCGATCGACGCCGCCTCCAACGGCGACTTCGGCAAGATGGTCGCGCTGCACGGGACGGCGATCGAGCTCGTCGCGCTCGAGGACGCGCTGAGCGAGCCGAAGCTGCTCGACGACCAGCTCTTCGAGACCGCGCAGGTCTTCTTCGGCTGAGCGCCGGGCCGCGCCGAGCCGATGCGAGCGCTCGTCCAGCGGGTGACGCGCGCACGCGTGAGCGTCGATGGCGCGGTCGTCTCGCGGATCGGCCCCGGCCTGCTCGTCCTGCTCGGGGTCACGCACGACGACGACGAGGCGACCGCCGACCGGCTCGCCGACAAGGTTCGCGCGCTGCGCGTCTTCGCCGACGCCGACGGGCGCATGAACGAGCCGCTCGGCGCGCGCGAGGTGCTCGTCGTCAGCCAGTTCACGCTCTACGGCGACGCCCGCAGGGGGAACCGACCGTCCTACGTCGCCGCCGCGCCGGCCGCCCTCGCCGAGCCGCTGTACGAGCGCTTCCGGACGCGGCTGGACGCGGCCGGCGGCGTGTTCGGCGCCGACATGGCCGTCGAGCTCGTCAACGACGGCCCCGTCACGCTGCTGCTCGAAGGCTGACCTGCGTCGTAGACTGCGCGCCATGCCCGTCGAACCCCGCCTCGTACCCCGCTTCGTCGCAGAGCCGCCACAGGAACCCCTGCCCTACGGCCGCTGGTCGGGCACGCTGGAGCGCCACTTCCTGGGCGCCTGCGACGCGATCGAGCCCGGCGACGACGACCTCGGCGAGCCCGGCGAGATCGCCTTCTTCCCCGACCGCACGTGGCATGGCCGCACGTTCGTGCCGGCCACCGCCGTGACGTCGAACGGCTTCGAGCTGTTCGGCTACGTCTCGTTTCGTCCCGCCACCGAGGACCGCGAGCCGACCGAGTTCGACGCCGTCGCGGACTACACCCAGGACACCGCCGAGGCGAACCCCGACTGGACGATGGACCTCTGCGACGAGGTCGTCGGCAGCTGGCGCGGCGAGGACGGCAAGGTCGCCCAGATGACGCTCGTCTGGGGCCGGCCGATGGTGTCCGACGGGGCCGTCGTGACAGCCGAGCTCGGTGATCTGGCGGTCGACCAGTGCGAGCTCGTGATGGAGCGCTTCACGCTGCTGGCACCCGACGGCTACGGCGGCGACACGCTGGACTGCAAGCTCTACGACGCCCGCGGCAGGGAGCTCGCGCGCGAGTCGCTCTACGAGGACGACGGCGAGGACGAGGACGATGGCGAGAGCGGCTCCGATGGCGGCGACGGCGGCGGCTCCGATGGCGGCGGCTCCGGCGGCGGCGATTGAACGCGATGGAGCTCGAGCAGGCGATTCGCACGCGACGCACGCACAAGGTCTACGCGCCGCAGCCGCTGGACCGCGAGACGCTCGACGAGCTGTTCGAGCTGGCCCGCTGGGCACCGAACCACAAGCTGACGAACCCCTGGCGCTTTCGCGTCGTCGGGCCGCAGGCGCTGGAGCGCCTCAAGCAGGCCTCCGACGACCCGATCGCCGCCGCGAAGCTCGATCGCGCGCCGACGCTCGTCGCCGTCTCGGCGACCCAGAGCGGCGATCCCGTGCTCGACGAGGAGGACGTCCTCGCGGCGGCGACGGCGGCCTACGTCGTCCTGCTGGCCGCGCACGGTCGCGGGCTGGCGAGCTACTGGCGCACGCCGGGCGTCCTGCGAACTGCAGAGGGGCGAGCGGCGCTCGCGGTCGCCGACGGCGAGCGCGTCGTCGGACTGCTGCATCTCGGACACCCGCGCCAGGAGCCCCGCGTGCCCGAGCGCGCGCCCGTCGCGGATGTCGCGACGTACCTGGACTGAGCCCATGCCAAGACCCTTCAGAGGCACGCTGCGCGTCACCGCCACCGTCGCCTGCGTGGCCGCGTTGGGCCTGGCCTCCTGCGGCGGCGGTGGCGACGACGGCGGTGACTCGACCCCGACGGGAAGGGCGGGCGGCGCGATCACGACCGCCTACACGTCGTTTCCGGACTTCCTCGACCCGGCCCTGTCCTACTCGACCGAGGGCTGGCAGACGCTGTGGACGGTCTATACGCCGCTGCTGACCTACAGGCATGCCGAGGGCGTCGAGGGCGCGACCCTCGTTCCCGGCCTCGCCGAGTCGATGCCTGAGATCTCCGACGACGGCACGGTCTACGAGCTCAAGCTGCGCAGCGGGCTGCGGTACTCCGACGGCAGCGCGGTCAAGGCGTCGGACTTCGAGCACGCGATCAAGCGCGTGCTCAACCTCGAGTCCGGCGGATCGGCGTTCTACCTCGGGATCGCGGGTGCCGAGAAGTACGTCGAGGATGGTCGCGCGCGGGCCGACATCCCGGGGATCGTCGCCGACGACGCGACCGGCGACATCACGATCACCCTGACGAAGCCCGACGGCCGCTTTCCGTACATCCTCGCGATGAACTTCGCGGCGCTCGTTCCCGGCGACACGCCGTTTCGCAACCAGACGAGCAGCCCACCGCCCGGCGTCGGGCCCTACAAGCTCGAGAACGTGCGCGTCAACCGCGGCTACGACCTCGTCAGGGTGCCGTCGTTCGACGTCGCCGGCCAGGCGGCCGGCAAGCTCGACAGGATCGAGGTCGCGGTCGTCAAGAACCGCCGCCGCCAGACGCAGGACACGATCGACAACAAGGTCGACTACATGCTCGACCCGCCGGCGCCCGACCAGCTGCGCGACGTCCGCGCCGAGTACGGCGACACGCGCTACTCCGAGCACGTCACGAACTCGACGTACTTCTTCTTCCTCAACCGCGAGCTGGCGCCGTTCGACAAGCCCGCGGTGCGCGAAGCCGTCAACCACGCCGTCGACAAGCGCGCGATCGCGCGCCTGTTCGCCGGTCTGCTGGAGCCCGGCTGCAACTTCCTGCCGCCCGGCATGAAGGGCTACGCGAAGATCGACCCATGTCCGTACGGCGCCCCGAATGCGGCGCCCGACATCGAGCGGGCACGCGCGCTGATCAGGTCGGCCGGCGCCGAGGGGGAGTCGGTGACCGTGTTCGGCAACGACGAGCCGGAGCCCCGGTCGGTGGCCGAGTACCTGGCCGACGTGCTCAACGAGATCGGCCTCGACGCGCGGCCGCGGATCATCGAGGGCTCGGTCTACTTCACGACGATCGGCAACAAGCGCACGCAGGCGCAGGTCGGCTTCGCGAACTGGTTTCAGGACTTCCCGCACCCGGCGAACTTCATGTTCCTCGTCGACGGCGGCTCGATCCAGGACACGAACAACGTGAACTTCGGCAACGTCGACGATCCTGCGATCAACGCGCTGCTGGCGCAGGCCAACCAGAACGCCGACATCGACGCGGTCGCCGCCGACTACGCGCGCGCCGACCGGCTGATCGTGCAAGGCGCCCACCTGGTGCCCTACGGCCATCGCAAGCTGACGGCGTTCTACTCCGAGCGGATCGACGCCGACAACTGCTCGGTCTGGCACCCCGTCTACAACCTCGACTTCACGCAGCTCTGCTTGAAGTAGCTCGTGAGCACGGCGGGCGACAGGGCCATGACGCAGCATCCGCGCATGGGCTGAGCCCGTCGGCGCTGGCCCGGCGCAGGCTGCGGCGCAACCGGGCCGCGCTCGCCTTCGGCGCGCTGTTCCTGACGCTCGTCGGCCTCGCGCTCGCCGCCCCGCTGTGGGCGCAGATCGCCGGCACGACGCCGGCCCGCAACCATCTCGCCGACACCGTCGTCGTCGGAGGCGAGCAGCGGGAGATCGTCACGCTCGACGGTGTTCCGATCGGCCCGACCTGGCAGCGGACGTTCGCGCTCGGCGCCGACTCCAACGGCCGCGACGTCGCCGTCCGCCTGCTCCACGGCGCCCGCAACTCGCTGGCGATCGGCGTCGGCGCGGCGCTCATCACGACGCTGCTGGGCGTGATGCTCGGCATGCTGGCGGGCTACTTCCGCGGCTGGACGGACGCGATCATCTCGCGCGGGCTGGACGTCGTGTGGGCGTTCCCGGCGCTCCTGCTCGGCGTCGCGCTGGGCGTGTCGCTGGCGCTCGGCGGGCTGCGGATCGGGCCGCTGGAGATCTCCGGCGGATCAAAGTGGATCCCGGCGCTGATCATCGGCGTGGTCGGCGTCGTCTACCTCGCGCGGCCGATCCGCGGGCAGGTGCTCTCGCTGCGCGAGCAGGAGTTCGTCGAGGCCGCGCGCGCCCAGGGCGCGGGCCCGCTGCGGATCATGCTCGGTGAGCTGCTGCCGAACCTCGCGTCGACGATCCTCGTCTTCTTCCCGCTGCTCGTCGCCAACGCGATCCTGCTCGAGGCGGCGCTGTCGTTCCTCGGCGCCGGCGTGCAGCCGCCCGAGCCGTCGTGGGGCACGATGCTCGCCGACGGCGTGGCGCTGCTGTCGACCGCGCCGCACCTGACGATCGTCCCGGGGTTGATGCTCGTCCTGACGGTGCTGTCGCTGAACGTCTTCGGGGACGGCGTGCGCGACGCGCTGCACCCGCACGCGAAGGTCCGCCCGGAGCGCTGATGGGTCGCTTCGTCATCCGTCGCCTCGCCGGCATGGTCGTCGTGCTGTTCGCCGTCTCGGTGCTGACGTTCCTGATCTTCAACGTGATCCCCAACGGCGACCCCGCCGACCGGATGGCGGGCCGCAACTCGACGCCGGTCCAGATCGCGGCGATCGAGCGGGAGTGGGGCTTCGACCGGTCGATCTTCGTCCAGTACGCGACGACGATGGAGAAGACGTTCACCGGCGACCTGATCTCCTACGCCAACCAGACGAACGTCGTCGACGAGATCAAGCGCGGGATCCCGCGCACGCTGGCGCTGGCGATCGGCGCCGCGCTGCTGTGGCTCGCGCTCGGCGTTGCGCTCGGCCTGTACACGGCGCTGCGCGCGGGCCGCTGGAGCGACAGGCTCGTGACGGTGCTCGCGCTGATCGGCGTCTCGATGCCGGTCTTCTGGCTCGGCGCGCTCGCCAGCCACTACCTCGGCTTCGAGGCCGGCGTGTTCCCCAACGGCGGCTACGCGGAGATCGGCGAGGCCGGCCCGTGGGAGTGGGTCAAGCACATGATCCTGCCCTGGTGCGTGCTCGCGACGCTGTTCGTCGGCGTCTACTCGCGCGTGCTGCGCGCCAACGTGCTCGACACGATCGACGACGACCACGTGCGCACCGCGCGGGCCAAGGGCCTGACCGAGCGGCGGGTGATGACCCACCACGTCCTGCGCACCTCGATGATCCCGGTCGTGACGCTCTGGGGGCTGGACTTCGGCGCCGTGCTCGGCGGCGGCGCGATCCTCACCGAGACGGTCTTCGACCTGCAGGGCGTCGGCCAGTACTTCGCCGAGTCGATCGGCCAGCTCGACGTGCCGCCGGTGCTCGCCGTGACGCTGTTCGGCGCGTTCTTCATCGTCGTGCTCAACGCGATCGTGGACATCCTCTACGCCGCGCTGGACCCGCGCATCCGGCTGTCATGAGCGCGCCGCCCGAGTTGCTGCTCGAGGTCTGCGACCTCAGCGTCTCCTTCGCCACCGAGGGCGGGCTCGTGGAGGCCGTCGACGAGGTCTCCTTCACGCTGCGCGCCGGCGAGGTGCTCGCGGTCGTCGGGGAGTCTGGCGCCGGGAAGTCGGTGACGGCGATGACGCTGATGGGCCTGACGCGCTCGCCCAACGCGCGCTTCGGAGGGACCGCCCGGCTGCGCGACCTGGAGCTGCTCGGGGCGAGCGACGAGCAGCTGCGCGCGGTCCGCGGCGAGCAGATCGCGATGGTCTTCCAGGACCCGATGAGCGCCCTGAACCCGGTCCAGCGGATCGGCGGCCAGATCGTCGAGCAGATCCGGGCCCATCGCGACGTATCGCGCGGCGAGGCGCGCGAGCGGGTCGTCGCGCTGCTGGAGCGCGTCGGGATCGCGCGGGCGCGCGAGCGCTTGGATGCCTATCCGCACGAGCTGTCGGGCGGCATGCGCCAGCGCGCGCTGATCGCGATGGCGCTGTCCTGCGATCCCGCGGTGCTGATCGCCGACGAGCCGACGACGGCGCTCGACGTCACGATCCAGGCGCAGATCCTGGCGCTGCTGGAGGACCTGCGCACGGCGTCGGACGCCGGCATCGTCCTCGTCACGCACGACCTCGGCGTCGTCGCCGAGATCGCCGACCGGATCGCGGTCATGTACGCCGGGCGGATCGTCGAGCAGGGCTCGGTCGACGAGATCTTCCACGACCCCCAGCACCCGTACACCTGGGGGCTGCTGGGATCGATCGCGCGCATCGACCGGCCGCAACGCAAGCGCCTGCCGTCGATCCCGGGTCTGCCCCCGTCGCTGGTCGCGCCGCCGGACGGCTGCCACTTCCGCCCGCGCTGCCCGCACGCCCACGACGCCTGCCTGACCACGCCCGAGCTGCGAGCGCGCGCAGCCGGCGGCGCCCCCGGCCGCGAGGATCGCTGCGTGCTCAGCCCCGAGCGCAAGCTGGCGCTGCGCGAGATCGGCGGGCGGATCGGGCTGCAGTCCGTCGAGCGCGACGGCGCGAGCGCGACGGCCGCAGGCAACCGTCGGCCCGCGTCCGCGTCTGTGCCTGCTCCCGGAGACCGTCGGTCCTCGCCCGGACGCGCGCCCGCTGCCCGTCCCGCGCCGGACGACGAGGAGATCCTGCTCGCCGTCGAGCACCTCGAGCAGCACTTCCCGGTCCGGCGGGGCGTGCTGTCGGCGCACCGCGAGACCGCCCGCGTGCGTGCCGTCGACGACGTCACGCTGCAGCTGCGCCAGGGCGAGACGCTGGGGCTCGTCGGCGAGTCGGGCTGCGGCAAGACGACGCTGGCGCGCACGCTGATGCGCCTGCTGGACCCGACCGCCGGCACGATCAGCTTCCGCGGAACGGATGTCACGCGGGCCGGCCGCGCGCAGCTCAAGCCCTTCCGGCGCGAGCTGCAGATGGTCTTTCAGGACCCGTTCGCGTCGCTGAACCCGCGCAAGCGGATCGGCCAGATCGTCGGCGCGCCGCTGGCGCTGCACGGCGCCGGCCGGGCCGAGGTCGCGGCGCGCGCGGCCGAGCTGCTCGAGCGCGTCGGCTTGCAGCGCGAGCATCTGGACCGCTTCCCGCACGAGTTCTCCGGCGGCCAGCGCCAGCGGATCGGGATCGCCCGCGCGCTCGCGATGGAGCCGAAGCTGATCGTGCTCGACGAGCCCGTCAGCGCGCTCGACGTCTCGATCCGCGCGCAGATCGTCAACCTGCTCGGCGACCTGCAGGACGACTTCGGCCTGGCGTACCTGTTCGTCGCCCACGACCTCGCCGTCGTGCGCCACGTCGCCGACCGGATCGCGGTCATGTACCTCGGTCAGATCATCGAGCTGTCGCCGGCCGAGGAGCTCTACGTCAAGCCGATCCACCCCTACACGAGCGCGCTGCTGTCGGCGATCCCGGTCCCCGACCCGCGTGAGAGCCGCGCACGCGAGCGCGTCGTGCTCGACGGCGAGCCGCCGTCGGCGATCGACCCGCCGGCAGGCTGCGTCTTCCACACCCGCTGCCCGCGCGCCCAGGAGGTCTGTCGCCGCGACATGCCGCGCCTGAGCGAGTACCCGGGCGGCCATCTCGCCGCCTGCCACTTCCCGCTGCACGTCAGCGCCGCCGAGGCCGCCGCCTCGACCCGCTCGCCGGCCAGCCCACTGGCCGCGTCGGACACGCCGCCGCAGGTACCCTCCGAGAAGACGGCCAGCGCCGCGCCCCAGTAGCTCAGTGGACAGAGCGACCGCCTCCTAAGCGGTAGGCCGCAGGTTCGACTCCTGCCTGGGGCACTGAGCGGAGCGGCCGTCATCGCGAGATCGGGCCAAGTCCTGGTTGGTCGCCGGTGCTCCAGCTAGCTCCAAATACCCCCATTCGGTCCAGTCAGCTCGAAGAAGCGACCACCTCACGTCGCGTCGCGAAGGACCTCTTGCGATCGGGTCGCACGCCGACGGATCGAAGCGAGCGAATGATCCTGAACAACTACCTGGCCTCCAGTTCATGCGCGACGGGATCGGCGACACCCTGACCCCCGCCGGGCTGCTCGAGCTCCATCGCATCCTCACGGTTGGAACGCTCGACGACCCTGGTGCCGCGGGCCGGCTGCAGACGCCGGACGACGAACGCGTGGCGGTGTTCGACCGGCGAGACGGACACCTCGTACACCGCCCACCTCCGGCCGATCAGCTGCCCGATCGTCTGCGGGCGCTCTGCGACTTCGCCAACGAGGGGGACGATTCGGAGCGCTTCGTCCATCCCGTCATCAGGGCGATCCTCCTGCACTTCTGGCTTGCCTACGACCATCCGTTCGAAGACGGCAACGGCCGGACGGCGCGCGCTCTTCTACTGGTACATGCGCACGCGTGGCTACTGGCTGGTCGAGTATCTGACGATCTCGCGCATCCTGCAGCAGGCGCCGGCGCAGTACGGCAAGGCGTTCGTCCTGACCGAGACCGACGAACGCGATGCGACCTACTTCGTCATCTACCAGCTGCAGGTCGTCCGGCGTGCGGTGGTCGAGCTTCATGCCTACCTCGATCGGAAGGTCAAGCAGATCCGTGATGTCGAGCAGCTCATCCGGGGCTCGGCCGGCTTCAATCGTCGCCAGCTGGCATTGCTCGCAAACGCGGTGAGGAGCCCCGACCAGGTCTACGCGTTCCGCTCTCGTGCGCAGAGTCACGCGGTGACGCACGAGACTGCGAGGAACGACCTGCTGCCGCTCGTGGAGAAGGGCTTGCTCGAGCGCAGGCGGGCCGGCCAGCGGCACGAGTTCATGCCCGTGAGCAACCTCGCCGAGCGGCCGCGAGACGCAAAGGAGCACGCCTCCTAGGCCCCGCCGGTGGTCGCAACCCGCAGCTCCTGGCCGATGCCAGGACGATCGATCGCGTGAAGCGCACATGCTAGGGCCGCAGACGACGCTCGCGGACGCGGTGGTCGCTGATCGTCGGGCTGACCCGCGTGAACTCGAACAGCGCGCGGGCGGGATCGCGCCGGTTGCCGGTCAGCAGCGTGCGATGGCCCGTGGGCCCCGTGCGGAGGTCCAGCACCGTGCCGGTGGCCGGCCGCCCGCCGCGCAGCCCGACGAGGCGCGTCCTGGCGCTGAAGCCCACCGTGCGGTCGACGGCGACCGCGCCCCGTCCGCCCGGAGCGGCGGCGGCGGCGAGCGAGTCGAAGGCGAGCCCCGGCCCGGTGGTCCGCGTCGGCGCGAGGATCCGGCGTGTCGCGAGCGCGCCGCGCGGGCTGCGCGTCGTCACATGGGCCGAGCGCGACCGATCGGCGTCGACCTGTCCCCAGGGAACGACGATCCCGCCGTCGCTGGCGACGGCCGGCGCGGCGATCGTCAGCGCCGCCGGGAAGCCGCGGCCGACGACGTTCGTCCGCAGTTGCCCGCCGAGCGACGCGCGGGCGACGACGAGGCGCAGGCCCGACCGCGTGACACGCCGCCAGACGGCGACCTGCCCGCCGCGCCCGTCGGCGGTCATCTCGACCTCGCTGCCACGCAACGGGTCGGGGACGCGGGCGAATCGCGCGAAGCGCTTGGCGGGCAGGAACGCGCTGCCGCTGCCCTGCCGCGCGATCCCGAGGTCGAGCCGTCCGCCGCCGCCGTTGCGCATCAGTCCGGCGACGGCGCGCCGGCCGACCCACTGCAGCGTCGTCGGCGTCCAGCTGCGGTTGGCGACTGTGCGCCGCGCGCCGATGCGACCGTCGAGGCCGACGGTCACGAGCCGCACGGGGGCCGTCGGTCGGAGGTCGTGCTCCGGACGGGAGGGATCGCCCGCGACGAGCACGCCGCGCCGTCCGTGCGTCGCCGCGACCGCGCCGAGCACGCTCGACGTGCCGCGCGCGAAGATCGCCCGCGCCGTCGTCGGCCGCTGGCCCGGGCGCCAGACGACGACCCGCACGCCGGTGCAGCAGCCGCTCATGCCGAAGCGATCCTCGCGGGCGGGCGGCGTGCTGCCGTCCTCGAAGGTGAATGCCACCAGGGCGACGCCGCGCTGATCGATCGCGACGCGCGCTTCGGAGTAGCTCGCGGACGCGATCCGCACGCGCTGTCCGAAGCGGCGGTTGGCGCGTGCGCGAGCGATCGTGAGTCCTCCACCCTCGCTGAACACGGCGACGGCATCGCCGCGGGCGTTGCTGGCGATCGCTACCGGGGATGCGCAGCAGCGGTTGGGCAGGATGTCCTGCGCCACGCTCCAGCCGCGCGCCGACCCGGACGCGGAGGCGAACGCGGCGGTTGGCGCGGCGACCGCCGCGGCGACGGCGGCGGCGAGCAGCACGAGGCAGCGGGCGGGGCTCATGGGGAACGACCTCCTGGTGGGGTGAGCGGGCAGATCGTCTGCCCGTGCGTCTGCAATGTCGTGAACGTCGACCGGCGCTGCCCGTCGTAGGTCAGCAGGCCCGTGTCCCAGCTCAGCTTGCCCGGCGGCGGCCCGGCGAGCTGGTACCAGATGAGCGAGCGCACGCGCGGCTGGCGGCAGATCCGGCTCAGGCCGGCAAGCGTGTGGCCGCGGCGCAGCTGCTCCGGAATCCTGCGCGAGCGGGCGTGAAACGCCCACTCGACGAGATCGATCGGCAGCGCGGCACCGGATGGCGAGCGCAGCACGCCCCGCGCGGCGTAGCGGTCGACCTGACCGATGAACCGTCGCAGCGAGCCCGTCGTCGCGTCGTCGCGCCGGCCGGGATAGGACGGAGCCCAGCGCAGCGTGTACGGATGCAGGCCGACGCCGTCGGCCTCGAGCGGCGGGCAGGCGAGCGCGCGCCGCGGGCGATCGTCGGCGTTGAGGCAGAGCACGCCGCGCAGGAAGCGCAGCGGCGGGATCGCCGGCTCGGGCTCGCCCATCGGCGCGAGGTTGCCGAAGACGATCCGCGCGCCCGGATCGGCCGCGCGCAGCGCCGCGTGGGCGCGGCGGTACAGCCAGCGGTAGCGTGCCGCCTGCTCGCCGCGCGGGCGCAGCGAGCTGGGCCAGTTGGGCTCGTTCCAGATCGCGTAGCTCTCGACGCGGCCGGCCAGCGCGCTGCCGACCGCGCTCGCGAAGCGTCCGAACGCCTGCGGGTTGGGACGGTGGGCCGACGTGCGGCCGGTCGGGTTCGCCCAGCCCGGCGCGGGGCCGGTCAGCAGCATCATGACCGTCATCCCGCGTGCGCGCACGAGGTCGACGGTGGCGCTCAGGTAGGCCATGTCGACCTCCCCGCGCTGCCTCTCCAGCGACGACCACTGCGCCTTGAGCTTGACGAGCGAGACGCCGAGCGCAGCCGCTTCGTCGAGCGCGCGCGCCGGCGCCAGGCGCGGCCCCCGCCATGTCGCGTCGGGGTAGGAGAAGTAGCCGGGCAGCAGGACCGCGTCGTCCTGGATGCCGAGCTGCAGGTGCGTGCGTGCCATCGCGCCGGCGGCCGCCGCGCCGGCTGCGGTCGTCAGCGCTACGAGACACAGCAGCACGGTCAGGATGCGCCCGCGTGTCCGTGTCATGCTCGGTCAACGGCGCCGGCGCGCGAGAGTTGCGCGCGACGGACGCACGGGCGTGCGAGCGCCAGCTTCGTCACGGCGACCGGCTCGGTGGCCGAGACCTGGCGCAAGCGCAGCCTCTGCGGCTGCGAGACTCGCGGACCGTGGAGCGCAAGCGCCGATTCGTGACCGCGATGCAGGTCAAGGTCCTCAACCCGCCGATCCGCGCGCTCGCCGCGCGCGGGCTCGCGCCGGGCGTGACGCTGCTGGAGACGACCGGTCGCAAGAGCGGCGAGCCGCGCCGCACGCCGGTCAGCAACGGCCTCGAGCGCGGCGGCGACCGCTTCTGGATCGTCGCCGAGATGGGCCGCAAGGCGGCCTACGTGCGCAACATCGAGGCCGATCCGCGCGTGCGCGTGCGCCTGCGCCGCGGCTGGCGCGCGGGCACCGCGCAGCTGCTCGAAGGCGACGACGCCCGCGAGCGGTTGCGCTCGCTGTCGCGGCTCAACGCCGCCGGCGTGCGCGCGATGGGCACCGAGCTGCTCGTCATCCGGGTCGACCTCGACCCGTAGGCGCGCACCCGCGTGTGGCGGGGGGGGGGGGGG
>JAUYGN010000035.1 GCA_030690545.1 Solirubrobacteraceae bacterium | reverse complement strand
ACCCCCCCCCGCCGCCCCCCGCGACCGGCCCCCCGGCACCGGACGCGCCGCCTGCGGGCAACGCCGGCCAGCCGCCGGCACCGACTGCGAGCCCTGACGGCGCCGCGGCACCCACCGGCGCTGCGGCGACGGATGCCGGCGTAGCGGCCGACGCCGAGGCCGAGCCCGACCCGGCGGAGCTGCGCGAGCGCGCGGCCAAGGCCGACGAGTACCTCGCGCTGGCGCAGCGCACGCAGGCCGACTTCGAGAACTACCGCAAGCGCACGACGCGCGACGTGCGCGCCGCCGAGGCGCGCGGCACGAGCCGGCTGGCGCGCGAGCTGCTGCCCGCGCTGGACAACCTCGAGCGCGCGCTGGCCGCCGTCGAGGCCTCCGGCGACGACGAGGAGCACCATCTCACGCAGGGCATCCGCCTCGTGCAGTCCGAGCTGTCGGCGGCGCTCACGCGCAGCGGCATCGAGGGCTACGTGCCCAAGGGCGAGCGCTTCGACCCCGTCGAGCACGAGGCCGTCGCCCAGCAGCCCTTCGAGGGCTTCGAGCCCGGCACGATCGTCGAGGTCCTGCAGGCCGGCTACCGCCTGCACGACGCGGTCCTGCGACCGGCCCGGGTGGTCGTCGCCGGCTGACGGCGGGAGAACGATGGCCGCCCAGGACCACTACAAGGTGCTCGGCGTCGAGCGCAAGGCCTCGCAGGACGAGATCAAGAAGGCCTACCGCAAGCTCGCGCGCAAGTACCACCCCGACAAGAACCCCGGCGACGCGAAGGCCGAGGAGCGCTTCAAGCAGATCTCCCAGGCGCACGACGTCCTCGGCGACGCCGACAAGCGCAAGGAGTACGACCGCCAGCTGTCGAACCCGTTCTCGGGCGCCGGGCGCGGCGGCTCGGGGCAGCCCGGCTTCGACACGGGCGGCTTCGGCGACATCCTGTCGGACCTGTTCGGCCAGGCGCGCGGGCGTCCGCCGGGCGGCGCCGGCTCGCGTCCGCGCGCCGAGCGCGGCCGCGACCTCGAGGCCGAGGTCACGATCGCCTTCGACCAGGCGATCGCGGGCGCGCAGGTCCCGATCTCCGTCGCGACCTTCGAGCGCTGCCCGACGTGCTCGGGGACGGGCGCCAAGCCGGGCACGGCGCCGATCGTCTGCCCGCGCTGCAACGGGCGCGGCGTCGAGTCCGAGGGCCAGGGGCTGTTCTCGATCTCCCAGCCCTGCTCGCGTTGTGGCGGCGCCGGGACGATCATCGAGAGCCCCTGCGCGACGTGTCGCGGCGAGGGCCGCCAGCGCACGGTCAAGCGCTACCGCGTCAACGTCCCCGCGGGCGTGCGCGAGGGCAGCCGGATCCGGCTCGCCGGCAAGGGCGAGCCCGGTCGCAACGGCGGGCCGAGCGGCGACCTGTTCGTCGTCACGCACGTGCAGGACTCGCCGATCTTCGAGCGCAAGGGCGACAACGTCGAGGTCGAGGTTCCGCTGACGCTGCCCGAGGCGCTGCGCGGAGCGCAGATCGAGGTCCCGACGCTCGACGGGCGCAAGACGCTGCGCGTCGCGGCGGGCACGCGTCACGGCGCCGTCCAGCGCCTCCGCGGCGAGGGACCCAAGCGCCTGGGCAAGCCCGGCCGCGGCGACATCCGCTACCGCTTCGTGCTCGACATGCCCGACACGCTGACGGTCGAGCAGCAGGCCGCGGTCGACGACCTCGCGAAGGTCTTCAACGGCAACCCGCGCGAGAAGCTGTTCGTGCGATGACCGCGCGGCCCGTCGTCGTTCGCATCGTCCGCCCCGCCGACCCCGGCCGTAGATTGTCGCGATGACCGTGCGACGGCGAACCACGACGGCGCGGATTGAGCTGTCCTCCGATCGCGGGGTGTTCATGATCTCGGTCGCCGCCGAGCTCGCCGACATGCACCCGCAGACGCTGCGCATGTACGAGCAGCGCGGGCTGATCGAGCCCAAGCGCTCGCCGAAGGGGACCCGGCTGTACTCGCACGCCGATGTCGAGCGCCTGCGCCGCATCCAGCAGATGACGGCCGAGCTGGGGCTCAACCTGGCCGGCGTCGAGAAGGTCCTCGAGCTCGAGCAGCAGCTCGAGCGGACGCGCCGGCGGGTCGCGGCGCTGGAGCACCGCCGCGAGGAGCTCGAGGCCGAGATCGTCGCGCTGGAGGGCCGCCGCGAGGAGGTTCGCGCGGACATCGTGCGCTACGAGAAGGCCAAGGGCGTCGAGCTCGTCCGTGCGAGGGACGTCAAGCCCTTCGAGATCCCCGTGCAGCGCCGCTGAGGGTTCGTGCCGGCGACCGCCGTCCCCGAGGAGGGCGGGACGACACCCGGCGCTCGGCGTCATCGACGTGCTGCGCCTCGGTCTCCGGCCGCGTAGCCCGCCCCGGGCACGAACCGCCCGCGCGGCGCCTCGTCGACGAGCTCCCCGTCCTCGAGCACCGGCGCGCCGCGCAGCAGCGTGTGGACGACGCGACCGCGAACCGTCATCCCGGCGTAGGGCGTCCAGCCGGCGCGCGACAGGACGTCGGCGTCGCGAAGCTCGCGCACGCCGGCCGGATCGACGACCGCGACGTCGGCGATCGCTCCGACCTCCAGGCGACCCTTTCCGGCGATCCCGTAGGCGCGCGCCGGCGCGGCGGCGTAGGCCTCGACGACGCGCTCCAGCGTCGTCCGGTTCGAGAGCGCCGCGTCGAGCATCAGCGGGAGCGTCGTGTCGATGCCCGGCAGCCCGAACGGCGCCTCCCAGATGTCGCCCGCGAGCTTCTGCCGGCGCGTCGACGGGGCGTGGTCGCTGGAGATGTGGTGGATCAGCCCGGCGTTGAACGCCGACCACAGCCGGCGCTCGTCGCGCGCGTCGCGGATCCTCGCGGGCGGCGTGAACTTCCGCAGCGCGCCCTGCTCGCGTGCCTCGGACTCGTGCAGCACGAGGTACTGGGGACAGCACTCGGCGAGCACCGGGGAGCCGGCGCTGCGCGCCGCGGCCAGCGCGTCGAGCACGTCCGCGCTGCTCGCATGGGCGACGACGAAGCGAGCGCCGGTGGCGCGCGCGACATCCGCGACCGCGCTCGCCGCGGCGCGCTCGGCCTCGCGCGAGCGCCACTGCGCGACGACTACTCCGCCGGTCCGGCCGGCGGCGCGCAGGCGGCGCTCGTTGCGCGCCGTGATCAGCTCGTCCTCGCAGTGCACGAGGCAGGGCGCGTCCAGCGCGCTCACGGCACGCCCGAGCTCGAGCAGCGCGGCGCCCTCGATCGCCGGGACGCCGTGGGTGTTGCAGGTGAACGCCTTGAAGTAGGCGGCTCCGGCGCGCCACAGCTCGCCGAGCGCGCCGATCCGGTCCGGCCAGACGTGTGCGGCGAGGCCGTAGTCGACGCGCGCGCGACCGCGCAGGTGCTCGCGCTTGCGGCGCAGCCGCGCCACCGTGTTGACCGGCCACTGATGCGTGTGCTCGATCACCGTCGTGACCCCTTGGCGCGCCGCCGCCGCCGTCCCCGCCGGAAAGCTCTCGCGGCGCGGGTCGCCGGGGTCCATGAAGTGGACGTGGCTGTCGATCATCCCGGGCAGCACGAAGCAGCCGCGGGCGTCGATCACCGCCGCGCCCTCGAGCGCGGCGTCCGGGGGCACGAGCGCCGCGATGCGCTCGCCGCCGATCAGCACGTCGAGCTCGCGGCGACCGTCGGGCGTGACCACCGTGCCGCCGCGGATCGCGAGGTCCGCCGCCGCGCCGCGCCGCGTCACGGCGCGATCCCCGCCGGCGGACGCTCGCTCAGAGGCGGCTCGCCGCCGCCGACGAGGTAGTCGACCACCGCCTCTATCGCGCCGCGGTCGAGGCCGCGCCGCAGCAGGAGGGTGAGCAGCACCCGCGCCGCGGGGCCCTGCAGCCAGCCTCCCGAGAGCGCGCCGCGAGCGGCTAGGTCCGTCTCGGATCCGGTGAACCCGTAGGTGCGTCGCAGGACCTCGCCGCGGCGGGCGCGCGAGGTCACGACGACCGGCATCGTCGCGCTGATCAGGCCGATCGCGTCGGCGACGGGCACGGGCACGTGGCCGCCGCCGAAGGCCTCGACGACGGCGCCGCCGAAGCCGAGCTCCGGGAGCGCCCGCAGGATGCGCCCGTCGTCGCCGAGCGCGACGGTGACGAGCGCCACGGGCTCGGCGCTCGCGCCGGGTGCCGGCCGCTGGCAGGGCGTGCGGCGCGCGGGTCGCAGCGCGATGCGGGGCGTGCCCTCGGCGACCCAGCCGAGCGGTCCGACCGCCGACGCGAATGCCGAGGGGCTGGAGGCGTGCGCCTTGCGCACGAAGCGTGCGGCATGGATCCGGTCCTCGAGCACGACGAGCGCACCGAGGTCGCGGGCCGCGCGGCTGGCCGCGACCTGCACGGCCGCGAGCAGGTTCGCCGGCCCGTCGGCGCCGGCCGCGGACGGATGGCGCATCGCTCCGGTCACGACGACGGGCTCCGAGCAGGACACGAGCAGGTCCAGCGCGAAGGCCGTCTCCTCGATCGTGTCGGTGCCCTGGGTGACGACGATGCCGTCGAAGCCCTGCTCGGCGACGGAGCGCTCGATCAGCACCGCGAGCTCGATCATGTCGTCGATCGTCAGATGGGCGCCGGGGACGCGGCGCAGCGCATGCGTCGTGATCTGCGCGGCGCCGCTGAGCGCTGGGACCGCGGCGACCAGCTCGTCGGCGTCGAGCGCCGGGGTCACCTCTGCCCGCGTCTCTGTCGGCAGCATCGCGATCGTCCCGCCGAGCGACACGACGAGCACGCTGCGCCCCGGCGGCGACGGCCCGGTCATCGCTCCGGCGCCATGGCGAGAGCAGGAGCGGACGGCGCCGGCGCACCGTCCAGCCCGTCCCGCGAAGCGATCCATGCATTCGTTTGCACGATCGGCAGTCTATCCCGCGCGATCACCGCCCGCGAGCCGCTGGAAACGGTCGCCCCGAGCGTCGCTGGTTGTGGTCAGCGGGCCGAACCGAATCGGGCTGGCGGAGATACCCGATCGTCTACGCTGGAGCGAGGTTTTCAGCCGTCATGGCCCTCGTCCGCACAGGGCTTCAACGCTGCCAGGTGGTGAGGAGGTTCGATGCCGGTACTAGAGGTCGAGGGGCTCTCGAAGACCTACTACTCGGACGGGCGCGGGACGACCGCGATCCGCAGGCTCGACTTCGCCGTCGAGGAGCACGAGTTCGTCTCGATCGTCGGCCCGTCGGGCTGCGGCAAGACGACGCTGCTGAAGTGCGTCTCCGGCTTGCTGACCCCCTCCGGCGGCCGGACGATGATCCGCGGCGCCGAGGTGACGTCGCCCCCACCCGAGATGGCGGTCGTCTTCCAGGACTACAGCCGCTCGCTGTTCCCCTGGCTGACCGTGCGCAAGAACGTCGCGCTGCCGCTGCGCAGGCGATCGATCAGCGGCAAGGACCGCGTCGTCAGGGAGTCGCTGGAGGCGGTCGGCCTGGGCAAGGTCCCCGACCACTACCCCTGGCAGCTGTCGGGCGGCATGCAGCAGCGCGTGGCGATCGCCAGAGCGCTCGCCTATCAGCCCAAGGTGCTGCTGATGGACGAGCCGTTCGCGTCCGTCGACGCCCAGACACGAGCCGAGCTCGAGGACCTCGTGCTGAGCGTCCGCAGCGAGTTCGGCGTGACGATCGTCTTCGTGACCCACGACATCGACGAGGCCGTCTACATGTCCGATCGGGTCCTCGTCCTGAGCCCGCCGCCGTGCGAGATCCAGGAGACGCTCGTCATCGACCTGCCGCTGCCACGCGACCAGATCACGACGAAGGCGGAGCCCGCCTTCGCGAGCTATCGGGCGCGGGTCTACCGAGCGATCCAGGAAGGCCCGGCGCTGCAGGCCCAGCGACGGGCGATCGACGGCTCGACGACCGGCGACGGCGCGCCCGGTCAGCCCGAGCTGTCGCCGACGAGCCGCTGATGAGCCGGCGGTCGGCGGCACGTGCGCGCCACGGGTATCGGTCGTCGACGATGGTCCAAATCGCCGTCTCCGCGGTCCCTCCGCGGTACGGTCGCGGCAGGAAGCTGTGGCCGATTTTCGAGGCCTGAAAACCACAGGTCGAGACATCTCGAGCACCGGCGTTGAGGAGCGTTCGGGTGTCGCGAGTGGCGAGGATGAAAGGAGCAGTGCTGATGGGAGGAGTAACAGAACGAACGGATGGGTGCGGTCGACCACGGTGGCTGACGCGCGCGCTTCTGATCTCCGTGCTGGCGCTCGGGGTCGTGGCCTTCACGGCATGCGGCGACGACGACGATGACGCGACGAACGCCGACGTGCCGGCTGCGCTGGCGGACTCCGCGGACGGCATGCAGATCGTCGATGGTCTGATCCGCATCGACGTCGGCGTGATCCCGATGGCACCGGCGTGCACGATCTTCCTGGGCGTCGAGAAGGGATTCTTCAAGGAGGAGGGTCTCGCCCCGATCATCCAGAGCCAGTTCTCCGGCGGCACGGTCGGGATCCCCGCCGTGATGGCCGGACAGCAGCACTTCACGTTCGGCTCCTGGGGCCCGGTCACGCAGGCCGCCGCCGAGGGGCTGCCGGTCATCGGCGTCATGCCCAACGACTCCGCCGGCCCGAGGCCCGACGACAACTACTCGGTGCTCGTCGCATCGGGTCGCAGCGGCGTCAAGTCGATGAAGGAGCTCGCCGGCAAGACGGTCGCCCTGAACACGCTCAAGCAGCTGTCGGAGATCCAGACGCGGGCGACGATGGAGGCCCAGGACGTCGATCCGAGCAGCGTGAAGTTCGTCGCGCTGCCGTACCCGGAGATGGGTGCCGCGATGCGCCAGGGCCGGATCGATGCGGCGCTGCTGGCCGAGCCGTTCCTGTCCCAGGCCGAGGCCGACCGGACGCTCGGGATCGTCCGGCTCTCCGCGACGCAGCACTACCTGAGCCCGAATCTCAACGAGACGATGTGGACGACGTCGCGCAAGCTCTACGAGGAGAACCCGAACCTCGTCGCCCGCTTCCAGCGGGCGATCGCGAAGTCGGCCGACTACTGCCAGAGCAACGAGCAGGAGGTCCGGGACTTCATCCCCCGATTCACCGACGTCGATCCGGAGATCGCCGGCAAGCTCCAGCTCTCGACGTGGGAGATCCGTGAGTTCGATCCCAAGCAGGTGCAGCACATCGCCGACATGGCGGCGAAGTACGGCATCATCGACGAGAAGGTCGACATGACCGACTACATCGGTCAGGTGCCTCCCCCGGGAGCATCGTAGGGCGTCGGGCGGAGTCCTTTGGGATGCGCACGGAAGGCTCACCCAAGGCATCGCCCGCGCAGCCGCGGGACGGGCTCGGCGACATCGCAGATGTCGTCGAGCTCGTGCCCGACACGCTCTACGCGCTCGCCAACCCGTACGCCGTCGACGGCTCGGTGTCCTGGCATCCGTCCGACGTGCGCGGCTACGCGCCGATGAACTGCTACCTGCTCAAGGAGGGCTCCGACGCGCTGCTCGTCGACAGCGGGCTGCCCGTCCACGAGCGCAGCGTGCTGCGCGGGCTGGACGAGCTCCTGGCCGGCGGCGAGCGGCTCTCGCTCTTTCCCCTGCGCGTCGGCGAGTTCGACTCCGTCTGCAACGTCGCGGCGATCGTCGAGCGCTTCGCGCCGCAGGCGATCTACGCGCTCGGCGTCGTCGCCGGGCCGGGCTGGTTCGACCTCGGGCGCGGCGACTCCGCGACGCGGCGCGCCGACCTCGAGGCGACCGAGATCCGGCGCGTCGGAGCCAGCGACGTGATCGCGCTCGGCGCCGCCGGCACGCGCCGGGTGGAGGTCTTCGAGCCCGCGCTGCGCCTGCTCAACACGCACTGGGTCTACGACCCGGCGACGCGCGCGCTGCTGACCTCCGACATGTTCGGCCACGCCGTGCGGACGACCGCCGCGGGCCCATGGGTCGTCGACGTCGACGACGACGTGACGACGCAGGCGGACGTCGAGTGGCACATGCTCGCGACGCGCTACTGGTGGCTGCGCGGCGCGCGCACCGACGAGCTGCGCCGCGGGCTCGCGGAGCCGTTCGAGCGCCACGACGTCGACATGATCGCGCCGGCGTTCGGCTGCGTGATCCGCGGACGCGAGCTCGTCGCCCGCCACTACCTGATGGTCGACGAGGTGCTCAGACGCGCGCCACGACTGCTCGACGCCGTCGACCCGCGCGACGGACTGGCACGCGCGTGATCGGCGACGACCCGCTCCCGCGCGAGCTCGCGCCGGGCATCTTCTGGCTCGGCGGCTGCCTGGAGCAGCGCTTCCAGGGCCAGACGCTGCATTCCTACAACTCGCTGTACCTCGTCGCCGGCGACGACGCCTCGCTGCTCGTCGAAGCCGGCCATCCGCAGGACTCCGAGCTCGTCCTCGCGCAGCTCGACGAGCTGCTGCAAGGCGGCGTCGCGCCGCTGCGGTACATCTTCGCGACGCACCAGGAGACGCCGCACGCCGGCGGCGTCGGCGCGCTGCTGCGACGCTACCCGGACGCCGAGCTGTGCGGCGACGTCCGCGACTACCACCTGTTCCTGCCCGGCCTCGCCGAGCGCCTGCGTCCGCTGGCACCGGGCGAGCGGCTCGACCTCGGCGCGACGGAGTTCGTCGCGCTCGACGCGACGATCCGCGACCTCGCGTCGACGCGCTGGGGCTTCGACACGCGCCGGCGGGTGCTGTTCTGCGGCGACGGCTTCGCCTACAGCCACTACCACCAGGCCGGGCATTGCGGCATGGTCGCCGAGGAGGTGCCCGAGCTGCCGGTCGCCGAGATGACGGCGCTGTTCACCGAGCTCGCGCTGTACTGGACGCGGTTCGCGGACATCGAGCCGTACATCCGCCGCCTCGACCGGGTCCTCGACGAGCGCGCGGTGCGGCTGGTCTGCCCGACGCACGGGCTGCCGATCACTGAGCTGGGCATCACGATGCCCGCGATCAGGCAGGGCCTGCGGCTCGGCAGCGAGGGCGGCGCGCGAGCCGCCGCCGCGCACGCCGCCGCGCACGCCGGCGCGCGCGACCGAGCGAGCGGGAGCGCCTGAGGCGATGGCCCGATCCGCTCAGCTCGAGCCCGATGCCGGCACGGTCGACGAGCTCGCCGCGCCCGTCGCGTACGTGCCGCCGGACGGCGACGCCGCGCTGCGGCGCCGTTCGCTGACCGACCAGCCGTGGGCGCCGGTCGTCCTCGGCGCGATCGGCATCCTGCTCTCGCTGGCGGCCTGGGACATGCTCTCGCGCTCGGGCTTCGTCTCGCCGCAGGACCTTCCGCCCTCCCGCGAGGTCGTCGTCAGCTTCTTCGAGCAGCTGCGCACGAGCGAGTTCTGGGGCCACGTCGGCAACACGCTGCGGTCGTGGTCGATCGGGCTGGCGCTGAGCGCGAGCATCGCGATCCCGGTCGGGCTGGCGCTGGGCTCGAGCTGGGCGTTCTGGCGCGCGCTGCGCCCGACGGTCGAGTTCCTGCGCGCGGTGCCCGGCGTGGCGCTCGTCCCGGTCGCGATCCTGCTCTGGGGTCAGGGGATCCAGGGCAGCGTCGCGCTGATCGTCTTCGGCTCCGTCTGGGTGCTGATGATCAACGCGATGTACGGCGCGCGACAGCTCGACGAGGTCGCGCGCGACACCGCCCGCGTGTTCGGGCTCAACCGCGTCGAGCGGATCCGCTGGCTCGTCGTGCCGGGCGCGCTTCCCTACGTCGCGACCGGCCTGCGGATCGCCTCCGCGGCGGCGCTGATCACGGCCGTCACGGCCGAGCTCGTGATCGGAAGCCCCGGGATGGGCAGCGCGATCGCCAAGGCGCAGACCGCGGGCGCGACCGTGAAGATGTACGGCCTGATCCTCGGGACCGGCATGCTCGGCCTCGTGACGCATCTGTTCTTCCAGCGCCTCGAAGGGCACTTCCTGCGCTGGCACCTGAGCCAGCAGAAAGCCGGCTGATGGCGATCGCGGCGTTCACGTCCCGGCACCGGTACGCGCTGATCGAGATCGGCACGACGGTGCTCATCCTGCTCGCCGTCTGGGCCGTGATGGACAACGTCGACAGCTACGTCACGCGGCCCGTCGGCGACATCCTCGCGCGCTTCCAGGAGGCATGGCTGTTCGCCAACGTCATGAGCGACGTCGTGCCGAGCCTCATCCGCCTGGCGACGGGGTACGGTGCCGCGGTCGTCGTCGGCGTCGCCGGCGGCGTGCTGCTCGGCCTGTCGCCGGCGCTGCGGATGATGGCCCAGCCGACGGTCAGCTTCCTGCGCTCGATGCCGGCCGTCGCGCTGATCCCTCCGACGATCGTGCTGTTCGGGATCGACACGACGCAGAAGGCGTTCGTGATCGCCTTCATGTGCTGCTGGCCGATCCTGCTCAACACGGCCGACGGCGTCGCCGAGCTCGACGGCACGGTCCGCTCGACGGCGCGCGCCTACGGCATCCGCGGCCTCGACCGCCTGCGCTTCGTCGTCCTGCCCGCGGCCGCGCCGCGGATCTTCGCGGGGATGCGGATGAGCCTGTCGTGGGCGCTGCTGCTGCTCGTCGTCAGCGAGATGATCGGCAGCACGAACGGCGTCGGGCACTTCATCATCCAGGCGCAGTTCTCGTTCGCGCTCGACAACATGTGGGCGGGGATACTGCTGCTCGGGATGATGGGATACGTGCTGAACGCCAGCCTCGTGATGATCGAGCGCCGCGTGCTGCGCTGGCACGTCTCGACGCGGACGGCGCGGGGCTGACGCGATGCAGCGCACCGCGCGCGGGAGGCGACGGAGGCCCGTGATCGCGAGCGTCGCCGCCGCGCCGCGCCGCGCCGACGGCGATCCGGGAGCGCTCTGGTCGCGTCGCGAGATCGAGGGGCTGCTGCGCGTCAGCCGCGCGGTCGCCGTCGAGCCCAAGCTCTCCGACGTGCTCGCCGTGATCGTCGAGGAGGCGTGCTGCGTCACGGACTCGAGCTCGTCGAGCATCCTGCTGTCGGAGGCGGGCGGGAGCCTGCGGCTGGCCGCTTCGAAGGGCCTGAGCCGCGACTACGAGCGCTTCCTGCGCAGTCACTTCATCGCCAAGGGCAACGCCCTGTCGCGAGCGGCGGTCGAGTCGCTGACGCCGATGGTCGTCGACGACATCACGCGCGACCCGCGCGTCGCGCATCCGGCCGCGGCCGAGTGGAAGAGCTTCGCGATGCGCGAGCACCATCGCTCGATGGTGTCCGCGCCGCTGATCGCCGGAGCGCAGGTGCTCGGCGCGCTGAACGTCTACCGCGCCGATCCCGGTCCGTGGCCGGCCGGCCGCGTCGAGCTCGTCGCGACGTTCGGGCAGCACGCCGCCAGCGCGATCGACAGCGCCAAGCTGATCGTCTCGCAGCGCCGCCAGGTCGACGCCCTCGCCCGGCTCGTCGGGGTGCTGCGCGAGCAGACGCACGAGTACGCCAACCGCCTGCAGGCGCTCTCCGGGCTGCTGGCGCTCGGCGAGACGCACGAGGCGCAGCAATTCCTCGCCAACCTGATGACGATCCACCACGAGAGCTACGCCTCCGTCGTCGCGTGCATCCGCCACCCGATCATCGCCGGGCTGCTGCTGGCCGAGATGGACGTCGCCCGCCATCGCGGCGTCGACGTCAGGCTGCACGCGCGCAGCCGGCTGGACGCCCTGCCGCCGCGGCTCGGCGACGCCGACGCGGTGACGATCGTCGCCAACCTCGTCGAGAACGCGATCGAGGCGGTCGCCACGCAGCCGGCGAGCCGCCGCAAGGTCGCGGTTCGGATCAGCCAGAGCCACAAGCTCGTCACGATCACCGTGCGCGACTGGGGAGCGGGGCGGATCGCCGATCTCGGCGACCAGGCGTTCTCGCGCGGCTGGAGCTCGAAGGCCGACCACGCCGGCCTCGGGCTCGCGCTCGTGTCCGAGGCGGTCGCCTCGGCGCACGGCTCGATATCCGTCCGCGAGCACAAGCAAGGTGTCGCCGTCAGCGTCGCGCTCCCCTACGATCATGGCGATGCCGACCGCTAGCGCGGCGACCCACGAGGACGGATCCGCGACGTCGCCGCACGCGCCGTGGCGGCTGATCATCGTCGAGGACGACGAGGTGATCGCGTCGGTCTACAGGCGGACCGTCGAGAAGCTCGACGCGTTCACGGTCGCCGGCACGTTCACCCGCGGCGAGGACGTGCTCGCGTTCCTCGGCCGCGAGCACGCCGACCTCATGCTGCTCGATCTCACGCTCGCCGGGATGAGCGGCCTGACGCTGCTGCAGCGCCTGCGCACGGAGGGGCATCCGATCGAGGTGATCGCCGTCACCGCGACGCGGCGGGCGCCGGCCGTGCGCGCCGTCGTGCAGCGCGGGGCGATCGACTACATCGTCAAGCCGTTCACGATCGAGCGCCTGCGCCAGGCGCTGAACCTGTTCGTCCACCGGGCGTCCGGGATGAGCCACGACGAGCTCGACCAGGAGGAGGTCGATCGCGTCTGCGCGAGCGGACGGCGACCGGGGCGCTCGCTGCCCAAGGGGCTGTCGCACGATCGCGTGCAGCTGGTCCGCGCGATGCTCGCCGAGCAGCCGGACGCCGTCTCGGCGGCGGAGGTCGCGCAGTCGACGGGCCTCGCGCGCGTGACGGCGCGGCGCTATCTCGAGTACCTCGTCGCGAGCGAGCAGGCGGTCGTCGAGGATGCGTTCTCGACCGGCCCCGGACGGCCGCGGAAGGTCTACAGCGCGGGGACCGGCCGCTCGATCCCGGCCGCCTGAGCGGCGCCCGCGAGCGCGAGCGGGCGGCTCACGCCGCGGAGCGCCCGCCGTCGACCGGGATCACCTGGCCGGTGAGGTGGCTCGGCGCGTCGAGGATCAGCCACGTGCCGACGGCCGCGAGCTCGGCCGGCTGCGCGAGGCGCCGCTGCGGGATCGCGCCGAGCACGATCTCCTCGGCGCGGACCGGATCGCCGGGGCAGACGACGTCGTAGGTCGCGCGGATCATGTGCGTGTCCATCGCGCCCGGGCAGACGACGTTGACGCGGACCTCCTGTGCCGCGTACTCGACCGCCACGGTGCGCGACAGGCCGATCACGGCGTGCTTGGAGGCGCCGTAGGCGCCGAGGCCCTCGACGCCGCGGATCGCGAGGTACGAGCCGGTGCTGACGATCGCGCCGCCGCCGCGATCGACGAGGTGCGGCAGACAGTGCTTGATCGTCAGCCAGACGCTGCGCACGTTGACGCGCATGATCCTGTCCCAGTTCTCCGTCGTCGCCTCGAGCGTGAGGCTGACGTCGCCGACGATGCCGGCGATGTTGAAGAGCCCGTCGAGGCCGCCCCAGCGATCGACGGCCGCCTCGACGAGGCCCTGCACGGCGGCTTCGTCGGCGATGTCCGCGACCCGGGTCGCGACCTCGCCCGCGGCACCGGTCAGTCCTGCCGCCATCCGCTCGAGCCCGTCCGCGTCGGCATCGGTCGCGAGCACGTGCGCGCCCCGGCCGGCCAGCAGCCGGACGGCCTCGGAGCCCATCGCGCCCGCGGCGCCGGTGACGATGACGACGCGCTGCTGATCTGGTTCGCTCATCTGCCTGCTCCTCGCTGTCGACTCAGCTCGCCGCGGCGACCGTCACGACGACCCTGCCCGTCGGTCCCTCCCGCAGCCGGGTCATCGCCTCGTTGACCTCGCTCAGCGGATGGCGCGAGGCGATGATCGGATGGATCTCGTCGGCCTGCACGGCCGCCAGCACCTGCTCGGCATCATCCTTGCTGCCGGCCCGCGAGCCAAGCACGGCGACCTCGTCGAGCACGAGTCGGCTCGAGTCGATCCCGAACGTCAGCGACGGCTGGTAGCCGCAGCAGACGATCCTCCCGCCCGGTCGCACGAGCTGCGCCGCGACGCCGAAGCCGGAGACCGTGCCCGACAGCTCGAGCACGGCGTCGACGCCGTCGCGACGCGCCTGCGCCAGCCGCTGGTGATCGGTCGGGCTCAGCGCCTGCGCGGCGCCGAGCTCCGTCGCCATCGCGCGGGCGCCGGCGCGCGGCTCGACGACGACGACGTCCGCGCCGGCGCGAACGGCGATCTGCACCGCGTGCAGGCCGAGCCCGCCGGCGCCGACGATCGCGACGGTCTCCGACGGCTGCAGGACCATCTTCGCGTGGATCGCGTGCCACGGCGTGGTCAGGGCATCCATCGCCACGGCCGCGCCGACGTACTCGACGCGGTCGGCGATCGCCAGCAGGTGCGCGTCGTCGACGCACAGCAGCTCGCAGAGGCCGCCGTCGCGCTCGAACCCGAGCCGCGACACCGCGGGGCAGAGCGTCGGCTGGCCGGCCTTGCACCACAGGCACGTGCCGCAGCTGCCGTAGAAGTAGCAGGCCACCCGCTGACCCGGCTGGAACGCGCCGTTGCCGGTCTTCACGACCTCGCCGGCGACCTCGTGCCCGAGCACGAGCGGGACCTTGATCCCCGGCAGCGCGCCCGACGCGATCTTCAGGTCCGTCCCGCAGAGCCCGACGGCGTGGACTCGCACGAGCGTCTGATCCTCGCCGGGCGTCGGCTCGGGCCGATCCTCGATCACCATCTCGTCGTCGAAGCGACGCAGGACGGCAGCCTTCATCGCGTGTCCGATCGCCGCCGCTCCGGCGGGCCGGCCGGGGCTCGTGCGACGCGTCGGCCGCCTGCTGCGCTATGGAGGTCGGTGCACGCCACGTCGCGGCCCACGGTACTCGCGAGGTCTCGGGCAGCCAGGTGTTTTGAACGTCGCGCGCGACCGATTTGCCGCCCTGCGAGCAGGGCCGGATATCCGTTCACGGTCGGGGAACCAAACGCCTCGCTCATGGCGACGGCACTGCTAGCTTGCGTCTCGCCATGACCCGCTCGCCCAGCTTCTCGGTGTGCCAGCTGACGCTTTCCGAGACGAGCTTCGAGGAGGACCTCGAGATCTGTCGGCGCACGGGCGTGCCCGGCCTCGGGATCGACGCCGGCAAGCTCACCGGCGACGACGAGTTGCTGCGCGAGCTGATGGCCCGACATGCGGTGCGAGCCAGCCTGTGCGTGCCCTCGCCGATGTCGCTGCTGCCGCTCACCCACGTGCCGGGTCCAGACGACCCGGCAGAGCGGCTCGCGGCGATCCGCGCGGATCTCGAGCGCCTGGCGCGCTTTCGGCCCGCGACCGTGTTCGTGCTCACCGGCGGGCGCGGCAGCCTCTCCGAGGACGCGGCGCGCGAGCTCGTCGTCAGCGGCCTGCGCGAGCTCGCGCAGCTCGCCGGCGAGCTCGGCGTGACGCTGAGCCTGGAGCCGATGCGCGAGTCCTTCCGCGCCGACTGGACCCTCGTCTGCGGCCTCGACGAGACCGTCGAGCTGCTCGACGAGGCGGGCGGCGACATCGAGATCCTCTACGACGCATGGCACATGTGGGACGGTCCCGACGCGCTCGAGCTGACCGAGCGCTACGCCTCGAGGATCGCGGGCGTCCACGTCGCCGACTACCGCGTGCCGACGCGCAGCCAGCTCGACCGCGTGCTGCCGGGCGACGGCGCGGCCGATCTCGCCGGCGTGTTCGCCGCGCTGCAGCGCGGCGGGTTCGACGGCTGGTACGACCTCGAGGTCTTCTCGCAGGGCTATCCTGACTCGCTCAGCGAACGCGATCCCGTCGAGTGGATCGCCGCCGGCAAGCGGGGGTTCGAGCGGATATGGGAGCAGAGCCACAGCCCGGCGTAGGCGCCAGCGAGCGCTGCGCGGCACAGCGGAGCCGGCCGGCTGCGCCGGTGCCGAGGACCCGCTCGTGAAGGCGGCCGTCGTCGAGTCGCCGGGCGCGCCGATCGCGATCGCCGAGGTCGGGGAGCGCACGCCGGGGCGCGGCGAGGTCGCGATCGACGTCGCGGCGTGCGGCATCTGCCACACGGACGGCGACATCGCCGCCGGCCAGTACGCGGGCACGCGCTTTCCGCTCGTCCCCGGCCACGAGATCGCCGGCACGATCAGCGCAGTCGGGCCCGGCGTGGACTGGCCGACGGTCGGGACGCGCGTCGGCCTGCCGTGGCTGTACTCGTCCTGCGGGCGCTGCCGCGCCTGCCTGCACGGCGACGGGATCCTCTGCCGGTCGTCGAAGATCACGGGCCTGACCGAGCCGGGCGGCTATCAGGAGCGGATGCTCGCCGACCCGCGCTTCCTCGTCGAGCTGCCCGACGAGCTCGACCCGATCGAAGCGGCTCCCCTGATGTGCGCCGGGTTCACGGCGTTCACGGGCCTGCGGCGCGGCGGGATGCGACCCGGCGACCGCGTCGCGGTGACCGGCTTCGGCGGCCTCGGCGAGATGGGCGTCGCGTACGCGCGCGCGATGGGCGGCCGCGTCGCCGTCGTCTCCGGATCGCCCGACAAGGAGCGCAGCGCGCGAGCGGCCGGCGCCGAGCTGTTCGTCGACGCCCGCGACGACGTCACGGCCGCGCTGCTGGCGTGGGACGGCGGCGCCGACCTGATCCTGCACACGGCCCCCGCCCCGCAGCTCGCCGCCGACGCCCTGCGCGGGCTCGACGACGACGGCGTGCTCGTCGTGCTCGGCGTCGGCGAGGGCTCGCTGTCGTTCACGCCGCACGACGTGATCGAGCGCCGGCGCCGCGTGATCGGCGTGCCCTCGGGGTCGCCGAAGGAGCTGCGCGACGCGCTGCGCTTCGCCGCGCAGCAGGGCATCAGGCCGAGCGTCACTCCCTTCGCGCTCGACGACGTGGCCGAGGCGGTGCAGCGCGCCCACGCGCTGCCGGGGCGCGCCGTCCTCACGATGAGCGCGGCGTCGCGGTAGCGAAACCAGATCGGCGTCGTCGATCCGCGCGCCCGCGGCGGCGCCCGGCCGCGCGGGTGCCGCTGCTCGGCTCGGTCAGGCCGAGCCTTCGCCCGCGAAGCGCAGGATCCGCACGCCCGAGTTCTTCTCGGTGATGTACGCGAAGCCGCGATCGTCGACGAGCACGTCCTCGACCTGCGTCACGAGCTCGGTCGGCAGCGCGCCGCGGCGCTGGGGTGGGTCCTCGGGGATGTAGTAGCCGGCGATCCGCGGCCGGCGCGGGTCGGAGATGTCGTACACCTGCAGCCCGGCGTTGAAGTACGTCAGGTAGATGAAGTCGCCGACCGGCCGCAGCTGAGGCTGGCCCTGCGGCTGGTGCTGGTTGTGGGGGCCGAAGCGCCCGCCCTTCTCGCAGAAGCCGGCGTGGGGATAGCCGGCCGGCACCTCGGGCAGCGGGAACAGCGAGATCAGGATCGGGTCCTGCTCGTCGGACACGTCGACGATGCCGGCGAAGTTCAGCGGCTCCGCGCAGCGCTCGTTGAGCGCCTCGCTGTTGATCACCACGATGCCCCGGTCGAGCAGCGGGACGGCCGTGTGCAGCGCGATCGTGCTGCCGAGCGGCGGATGGACCGCGAGCCTGCTGACGAGGCGCGGGTCGGCGGGATCGGAGCCGTCGAGGATGACGAGGCCGCCGCGCATCCAGGGGGCGTAGATCCGCTCGCCGGCGGGATACGGGCCGCCGTGCAGCGAGAGCGCGGGGAGCCGCGCGCCGGGCGCGCTCTCGTATGGCGCGCCCTTCGTGCCTCGCGCCTCGTCGACGGGCCCGTACGTCTCGCCCGCGGCGACGTGCTGGCCGGGCATCCACCAGCGCCCGACGAGGCGCGGAGCGGTCGGGTCCTCGATGTCGACGACGCCGTAGATGTGGCCGTCGAAGCCGGGCTGGGTCGTCGTCGCGTGGATGTACCGGCCGCCGCCGTAGAAGTTGCGATGCGTGCCCGACAGGCCGCTGCGCCAGTGCCCGATCCGCTGCGGGTCGGCGGGGTCGGAGAGGTCCCAGATCAGCAGCCCCTCCTCCGGCGGCGGGTCCGCGTCCCCGCCCCAGCCGCCGGGGATGTGCTCCAGCGACGTCACCATCAGGCCGTCGGCGACCTGGACCTGGATCGTCCACGTGTTCGCCGGCCCCGCGAGCCAGCGCACGAGCTGCGGGCGCTGCGGGTCGGTGACGTCGAGGATGCTCCAGCCCGAGTCCCACAGCGCCGCCACGTAGAGGTAGTAGCGGCCGCCGGACTCGTGCAGGGCGAGCTTGAAGCCCGGCCGGCCGTCGAGGTCGTGATAGCCGACCAGCTCGATGTGCTCCGCGAAGGCGCCGCCGTCCATGCTCGCCGTTCCGCGTTCCTATGGGTACTCGAGCAGGACGCCGAGCGTCTGCTCCGGCGCGGTGTCGATCAGCTCGTAGGCGGCGGCCGCCTCGCCGAGCTCGAACGCGTGCGTGACGGGCGCCACGAGCCGGTCGTCGCCGAGCAGGTCGAAGGCCGTGCCGATCCGTCGCGCGAAGCTCCAGCGCGGCTCCAGGCCCGAGCCGAGGCCGGCGACCATCGAGCTGACGATCCGCAGCCGCCGGTAGTGAAACGCGGGCGCCAGCAGGAGCGGGACGAGCCGCGTGCCGAAGTAGGAGACCGCGACCACCGTGGCCTCCTGGCCGCTGCCGTCGATCGCCGCCTGCAGGGCCGGCGGCGCGCCCGTCGCCTCGATGCTGATGTCCGCGCCGCGGCCGTCGCTGGCGCGGGCGATCGCGGCCGGCGCCTCGTCGGGCGCGAGCGCCAGGTCGGCGCCCCACGACAGCGCGAGCTTGCGGCGGCGCTCGATCGGGTCGACGACGATCAGGCTGCCCGCCGTCCTGCGCGCGAGCTGGGCGCAGAAGCTCCCCACGATCCCCTGACCGTAGACGACGACGCAGTCGCCGAACCGCACCGGCACGTCGAGCGCCACCGTCAGCGCGACGTCGAGCAGGTTCGCGAACACCGCGCGCCGCGGATCGAGGTCGGGCGGCAGCTTGAAGATCAGGTCGGGATTCGCGCGCATCGTGAACCGCTCCTGGTGCGGATGGCGCGCGAAGACGAGCTCGCCGGGCGCGAAGCCCGACGCGTCGCCGGCACGCTCGACGCGACCGACGACCTGGTAGGCGTACTTGATCGGGAAGCCGAAGCTGCCCTCGCAGGTCTCCAGGCCGAGATCGTCCTCGGCGGCGACCTCGCCGCGGTAGACGAGCATCTCCGTGCCGGGGCTGATGAGCGAGCAGATCGCGCTGACGCCGACCTCGTCCGCGGCCGGGTCGCGGACCGGATCGTCGCGCAGCTCGACGCTGCGCGCGGCGTCGAACCACACGGCCCGTCCGCTTGTCTGCAGGTCGGCCACACCGATACCCTACCGGAGCGTGCAAACGTTTGGCAACATGAGTCGGGCCCAGCCCCCGCGGAGGGCCGCCGAGCCGGCGGCTCGCGACGCCGTGACGGCGGGCGGCGCCGCTATCGTTCGCGAGGTGGTCACGCGCCAGGGCGTCCAGCGATCGGCTCGCGCTCCCAGCGCGTCGACGGCCGCGTCCGCAGCCGCCCTCGTCGCCCCGCGAGCCGGCACGTGCCGCCCGGACGCGGGGGTGCGCCGATGACGCGCGGCCGGCCCGGCGCGGTGACCCTGACGGACGTCGCCAAGGCGGCCAACGTGCACGTGTCGACGGCGTCACGCGCGCTGGACCCCGCGATGTCGTTCCGGATCAGCGCCGCGACGGTCGACCGCGTCACGGCGGCGGCGGCTCGCCTCGGCTACATGCCCGACATGATCGCGCAGGGGCTCAAGCGCGGCACGACGACGATGGTCGGCGTCATCGTCCCCGATCTCGCCAACCCGTTCTTCGGCCCCCTGATCCGGGCGCTGTCCGAGCAGCTCGAGCGGCGCGGCTTCGTGACGCTGGTGGCCGAGACGCTCGAGGATCACGATCG
Organism: Solirubrobacteraceae bacterium; assembly: GCA_030690545.1. Taxonomy (GTDB): domain Bacteria; phylum Actinomycetota; class Thermoleophilia; order Solirubrobacterales; family Solirubrobacteraceae; genus CADCVQ01. The sequence goes on along the minus strand of JAUYGN010000035.1, from coordinate 3,102 downwards.
CTTCGAGCGCACGCTCAACCACCTGCTGGGCCGCCGCGTCAACGCCGCCGTGACGACCGCGGCCAGGGCGAGCGACCGCGACCTGCTGCGGCGCTTCGCCGAGCGGATTCCCAGCTGCGTGCTCGCGGTGCGCAACATCGCCGGCAGCGGCCTGCCGTACGTGATCCAGGACGACCGTCAGGGCGGCGAGCTCGCCGCCGGGCACCTGACCGAGCTCGGCCACGACGTGCTCGCGCAGCTGCACGGGCCGAGCGACACCGCGACCTTCACCGAGCGCGGCGAGGGGTTCCGGCGCACCGTCGGAGCCGCCGGGCGCGTCGAGGTGTCGGTCGGCGAGTACGCGGAGGGGCTGACGCTGTCGGAGGGCAAGCGCCTGATGGCGCTGACGCTGGATCGCAACGAGGCCAACCCCCCGACCGCGGTGTTCGCGCACGCCGACCTGCTGGCGATCGGCGCGATCGAGGAGATCGACCGCCGTGGGCTGCGCTGCCCGCAGGACATCTCGGTGATCGGCTACGACGACGCGCCGCTCGTCGGTCACATCCAGCCGCCGCTGTCGACGATCGCCCTGCCGGGAGGGGAGATCGGGCGCCGCGCCGGCGAGATCATCCTGCAGCTGATCGACGATCCGGCGGCGCAGCCGGACTCGGTGTCGCTGCCGGCGCAGCTGATCGTCAGGAGCTCGACCGCGCCGTACGATCGCGACGGCGCGCGCCGCGACCGAACCGCGTAGCCGGCCGGGGCCGCGGGCGCGTAGCCAGGGCCACCCGGCCGGCACCTACGCCAGCGGCGCTCGCCACCCGGGCACGAGGCGACCGGCCGCGTCGCCGTGCGCGCAGCCCTACCCCGCGGCGCTCGCGACGGGCGGAGACGCAAGCTGGTCGGCCGCCAGCCGCGCGACCTCCTCGAGCGGCAGCAGCGCCTTCGTGTCCAGCGCGCGCTGCTTGATCTGGCCGACGAGCGCGCGCATGTCATCGTCGCCGGCGTCGATGCCGAGCGCCTTGAGCGCGACGGAGACCGACGGCAGCCCGCTGCCCTTGCCGAACACGACGCGCGCGGGGGGCTGCCCGACCTCGTCCCAGTGATACGGGAACAGCTCGACCGGATAGGAGTCCACGCACTGCTCGTACCAGCCGGCGATGATCCCGGACTCGACCTCGAACAGACGCTCGCCGACGGCCGCGCGGTTGGACGCGATCGTGTGGCCGGCGCGCTCCCGGACGAGCCGCGACAGCGCATAGAAGGCGGTCGTGTCGAGGCCGTGCTCGACGTCGTAGAGCATCGTCAGCGCCAGCGCGAGGTCCTCCATCGGGGTGTTGCCGGCGCGCTCGCCGACGCCGGTGACCGTCGTGTGGACGACGTCCGCTCCGGCGGCCAGCGCGGCGATCGAGTTCGCGACGGCAAGCCCGAAGTCGTCGTGGAAGTGCGCCTCCAGCGGCGTGTCGGGCAGCCGCTCGCGCACCTTGTCGATCCAGACCGGGATCGCCTGCGGCGTCACGCCGCCGAACGTGTCGACGAGCGCGAGGGCGTCCATGTGACCCTCGGTCGCGACGCGCGCGACGAGATCCAGGTACCAGTCGAACTCGGCGCGCGAGGAGTCGATCGTGAAGAAGACCGTGTAGAGCCCGGCCTCCCTGGCCGCGAGCGTCGCCTCGATCGAGAGCTCGATCGCGCGCTCCAGTGGCCAGCGGTAGGCGCGCTCGATGATGTGCGCCGAGGACGGGATCTCGATCACGATCCCGTCGACCCCGCACTCGCGGGCCTTCTCGACGTCGGCCACCATGCAGCGCGCGAAGGCGAAGATCTCCGCGTCGAGGTCGGCCTCGACGATCGCCTTGACCGCGGCCTCGTCCTGCTGGGAGACGATCGGCATCCCGGCCTCGATCCGGTCGACGCCGGCGCCGTCCAGCCGCCGGGCGATCTCGAGCTTGTCGGCGGGCGTGAGCGCGACGCCGGCCTGCTGCTCGCCATCGCGCAGGGTGACGTCGTGGAAGCGGACGTTCGGCGGGAAGGAGAGACCTGCTCGAGCGGCCTCGAGATGGTTCCACGGGCTGGTGAAGAACCGGCCGGGCTGCTCCCACGGTGTCCTGGCTGCGCTCACTGGATCTCCTTGCCTCGCGGTGCGCCGCCGCGTCAGCGGCAGCGCACCCTGATCGGTTGTGCAGTCGTTTGCACACGGGCACGGTATAGCACCGCGGCCCGGCGTTCAAGCCACCGGCCCGACCCTCGGCCTGCCTTGATCGGCGATCCTCGGTCGATCAGGCCTGGAGACCGTCCGGAGACGTCCGCGGCCTGAGCGAACCGTCTCGCGGCGACGGATCGCGCCGCGCTCAGACCACGCCCGTCCTTCGGATGGTCTCTTAGAGCATCACGCGGCCGCCGGCCACGTCGAGCGTGACGCCGGTCACCCACGAGGAGGCGTTGGAGACGAGGAACAGCGTCGCCAGCGCGCAGTCCTCGGGCGTGCCGAGACGACCGAGCGGCGACAGCGCGGCCGTGCGCGCGCGGCCCTCGTCGTCCATGATCCGGTCGATCCGCTCGGAGGTGACGGTCGCCGGCGCGATCGCGTTGGCGCGGATGCCGTGCGGCCCGAGCTCCTTGGCGATGTGCCGCGTGAACTGGACGATGCCCGCCTTGGCGGCCGCGTAGGACGCCGTCAGCAGCTTGTCGAGGTGGCGCCCGCCGTTGGAGGACATCGTCACGATGACGCCGCGCTCGCGCTCGATCATCGCCGGCACGACGACTCTCACGGCGAGGAACGTCGCGGTCAGGTTGGCGTCGATCACCTGCCGCCACTCCGTTTCGCTCGTCTCGGCGATCGGCGTGAACGCGCCGAAGCCGCCGGCGAAGGGCAGCAGGATGTCGACCGGCCCGAGCGCGTCGGTCACGCGCTCGGCGGCGCGCTCGACCGATGCGAGCTCGGTGCAGTCCGCGCTGACGCCGACCGCCTCGACTCCGAGCGCGCGCAGCTCGGCGACGAGCGCGTCGATCGCGTCGGGCCGGCGGGCGACGACGCCGACGCGCACGCCGTTGGCGGCGAGCGCACGGCACGTCGCGGCGCCGATCCCGCGCGAGCCGCCGGTCACGAGCGCGACCTTGCCG
>JAUYGN010000031.1 GCA_030690545.1 Solirubrobacteraceae bacterium | reverse complement strand
GATCCGGCGCGAGCGCCCCGCGCAGCCGCTGCGCGTCGCCGACCGCCGGCAGGCTCACCCGGCTGAGCACGTCGCGGACGGCTCCCGGCGCCGCCGCGCCACCCGGAACGATCCGCTCGACGACCTCGATCATGCCGATCCCCTCGAGCGCGGCGGCCATCATCACGCCCGCGAGGCTCGAGCGCGACTCGCGGACCTCGAGCGTGTGCATCGGGTCGCCGGCGTGACGCGCCATCTCCTCGGCGAGCTCGTCGAGCCCGGCCGCGCGGCAGGCGGCCACCGGATCGCGCCGGAAGCCCGCGCGGAAGGCGGCGTCCGCGAGCAGGCGCTCGATCATCCGGGCAGCGGCGTCGGCGTCGCCGGCGGCGGCCATCCGTCAGCCCTCGATGGGCCGCGCGCGACGGGCCCCGCGCAGGCGTGCCAGCAGCGGCGGGCCGACGACGATCAGGGCGGGGGCCAGCAGCGCGGCCCACAGCGTGCCGAGCACGACCCAGACCGCCGTCGCCGGGGCATGCTCGACCATGACCGGCGCGAAGCGCAGCGTGAGCGCGATCGCGATCGCGGCCGCCGCGACAGACCATGCGAGACCCGCCAGGGCATAGCGCGCGAGCCGCGGATCGATGCGCTCGGCGACGGTCCCGCCGGACAGCCGGCGACGCAGCTCGTCGCGCGCACGCGCCCGCAGGCGAGGGACGCCGAGCCGGTCGGCGAGGATGTGGTAGCCGTCGCGCTCCAGGAACGGGTTGAGGTTGAAGAACGCGGCCACGTAGCCGGCGAACGCGACCTGGAACGCGACGTCGCGGATCGTGCCGGGCGCGAGCGCCAGGCAGAGGATCGAGCAGGCACCCGCGAGCGCGAGGTCCGACAGCGGGCCGGCGGCGCTCACCGCCAGGCGCCGGCGGCGCGGCTCGAACCAGACCTCCGACGTGTCGACGAACGCGTACGGGAAGACGAGGATCGACTTGACGCCGGCGCGCTGCACGCGGCGCCCGACGGACTCCATCGCCAGCCCGTGCGCGAGCTCGTGCAGCGCGACGAGCAGCCCGCGGCCCGCGAGGAACGCAAGCCCTCCGAGCAGGAGCCGGTCCGCGACGACGAACGGGGTGCCGTAGCGGCCGGCGACGAGCGCGAGCCAGACGCCGAAGCCGGCGACGGCGACCAGCCCGATCGCGGTGACCGCCGCGCGCGTGAACAGCGCCCAGCCACCGTGCCGGTAGATCCAGTCGAAGACCGCGCCGACGCCGTCGACGGTGCGCTCGCGCGTCCGCAGCAGGCGCCGCAGTCGTCCTACGGGCGCGGGCGTCTCGGACGCCGCGCCGCTCTGCACCCCGGCCAGCATGCCGCGCTCGCCGAGGTCCGCCAGCAGTCGCGCGAGACGCATCGTGCCGAGCTGGCCGCAGTCGTCGTCCGCCTCGGCCTCAGCGACGAGATCGGCGAGCGAGCGCGTGCCGTCGAGCAGGCGCAGGAGCCGAGCGTCGCCGTCGGAGATGCGCAGGAAGTCGCCGCTGCGCAGGTCGCGCACGACCCAGCGCCGATCGCCCTCCGAGGCGTCGAGGCGCTTGAGCGCGTAGCCGGAGCGCAGCCGCGGGCGCCGGCCGGCGGCGGTCTCGGCCGGCTGCAGGCTCGCCGCGCCGGCGACGGGCAGCAGCAGGCTGGCGCCGAGTGGCACGACGATCGTGCGGCCGGCGTCGTCGCCGCCGAGCCGCGCCCGCACGTCGAGCCGCTGGTTGCCGATGCGGATCCGCGTGCCGGCGCGCAGCGCCACCGGCGCCACGACGCGCACGTCGTCGAGGAACGTGCCGTAGCTGGATCCGGCGTCCTCGAGCAGCGGCGCGCCGTCGCCGTCGCGCGGACGGATGCGGGCATGGCTGCGCGACGCGCTGGGATCGTCGAGCTGCAGCGCGCTGGCCCGCGAGCGCCCGATCGTCAGCTCGCCGACGAGCGCGACGCGCGTGCCATCGTCGAGCGCGAGCTCCAGCGGCGCGGCGGCTCCCGGCGCGGGCGTGCCGCATGTCGTGCAGATCCCCTCCCGCGCGATCCGGCGCCGGCAGGTCGTGCACAGCATCCGCGGCTAGCCTCCGGCGGAGAGCGGCTGGAACGTCGGGTTGTCGCCCGCCGTCGCGAGCGGGAACGTCGTCGTCGGGTCGTCGGCGTCGAGGCGGACGATCGCCCCGGCCGCCTGGCGACAGTCATCGCCGAGCTTGACGAGGGCGAGCATCCGGCTGTCGAGCCAGATGACCTTGCAGGCGCCGATCGGCAGCGGCTTGCTCTTGCGCAGGCGGATGTCGTCGGCGGTCGTGAGGTACAGCTGCGGCACGGGGGTGTCGAAGTTCGCGATCGCGGCGAGCCGCTTGCCGTCGGGCGACAGCGCGATGTCGAGGACGCCCTTGCCCGGCGCTCGCGGCGTGACGAACGCGCCCTTGCCCCAATCGGATCGCAGCGCCGAGAACGCGCGCTTGGACGTGTACCTGACGATGCCCGGTCCCTTGTCGCTCGTGGCCGGCACGAGGATCGTCCTGCCGTCCGGCGACCAGCGCGCGAGGCCGACGTCGAAGCGGTCGTCGGCGATGCACTGCGGCTTGTACTCGTCGACGTTCACGCGACCGACGCAGAGATCGCGATCGCCGTCGCCGGTCACGCGCGCGACCGCGAGCACCGAGCGCGTCGCGATCGGCGCGAACGACGGATCGCCGTACTGCTCGCGCTTGGGGCGCAGCGGCGTCGGCGCGCGGTCGCGCCGCGTCATGTCGGCGCTGAAGAGCTGCCCGTCGGCCGTGTAGACGATGTCGTCGCCGGCAGGCGACCAGGTCGGATCCTTCTCGACGACCCCCGCGCGCTTGGCGACCGCCGGCGCGATCCGCTTGCCCGTCGCCGCGTCCGCGAGCAGGACGTTCCGGTCGTCGTCGTAGGCCATGCGCGGATAGCCGGCCGACACGAGCATCCTCACCCGCGTGCCCTTGTCGACCTTCGTGCCGACGGCCGGCTCGGTCGCGAACACCGTCCCGCGGGGGGCGTCGTCGACGCGCCGCTCGGGCTCGCCGGGAACGAGGCCGGCGCTGGAGAGCGCCGCGGCGTAGCCCTGCTGGTCGGCGGGCTCGATCTTCGGAACCGCGACCGTGCCGGAGCCGGTGCCGCCACCGGCTCCGCCGCCACCACCGGCGCCGCCGCGGCCGGAGCTGCGGCCGGCCGACGCGTCGGGATCCGGGTAGAAGATGTCGATCGGGGTGCCGCGCTTGACGGTCTCGCCGGCGGCGGGGATCGTGCTGGCGATCCTCAGCGCCGGGTCGGGCGGCTGCACGGACAGCGTCCCCTTCTGCAGGCCCCTGGCCCGCAGCGCCCGGTCCGCCCGGTCGAGCGTGAGCCCGGCGAGCCGCGGAACGGTCGTGTCGCCGTTGCCGACGGCGACCTCCAGCGTCACCGCGGAGCCCTTCTGCGCCAACGCGCCCGCCGCCGGCGACTGGGCGAGCACCGTTCCCGGCGCGGCCGCGGTCGTCGGGCGGGTCTGCGACTGCCTGAGCTGCAGTCCGGCGGCGACGAGCTGCTGCTCGGCCGCGAACACGGTCTCGCTGCCGACGACGTCGGGCACGTCGATGCTCCTGGGCAGCAGCAGGAAGAGCATCAGGGCGAGCAGCGCCAGCAGCGGAACGACGATCGACAGCCACCACGGCAACCACGCCTTCTGGCGGAAGATCGCCTGCGCCGGCAGCAGCGGAGCGCTCGGCACGGCAGCCGCTGCGGCGCGATCGGGCATCCGCAGCGCCTTCAGCCCGAGCGTCGGGCGGCGCAGGTTCACGCCCTGAAAGCGCGGCCCGCGGACGTTGGGCAGGCGCACGTCCGGCGCGCCTCCCGGGCCCAGCGACGGGTTGGGCATGCGCACGTTCGGCCCCCTGATGCCGGGCAGCCGCGGCATCCGCGCACCACGAGCCGCGGGCCGCCGGCCCTGTCGCCTGCGCTCCGCTCGGGCCTGCAGCAGCTGCTCGCCCCGCTCGCCGCCGGCGCCCTCGATCTGGAAGCGGCGCTCGACCGGGCGCCCGAGCCAGATCTGCCGCGGCGGCCGGCAGCGCAGGCTGACGGTCCTCGTCTCGGCGGGCCGGATCTCGACGGCGTCGTGCTCGAACTCGAACTCGCATGCTCCGTCGCTGTCGCTCGCGTCGAGCGCGAGCCCGACGCTGGCGTTGGCGTCGTTGGCGATCGTGACGTCGTAGCGCGCGCGCCGGCGCCCCGACGCCCGTTCGGGATGGACGCGGATCGCATAGTCCTCGTAGGGAAGGATGCCGAGCGTCATCGGCGCGGACGCGACCTCGGCGCCCTGCGCGCCGGAGACGACCGTGACGTCCAGCTCCCAGCGCCGCGCCTCCGCGGCCGGTGTGCGCGGGGGATGCAGGTCGATCTCGAGCTGCTGCTCGTAGTCGCCGGCGGCGCCGAACGGCACGAGGTAGACCGTCTCGGGCACGACGGTGTACCAGTCGCGCGGGAGCCCGTGCACGACGAGCGAGTAGCTGTCGACGATCGACCCCTGGTTGCGCACGAGCGCGACGACGCGCACGCGGTCGCCCGGGACGACGGCCACGCCGGGCGCGCCGGCGCCGGCGCTCGGCTCGTCCGCGGGCAGGCGCAGCGAGATCGCCGCCGACGAGTCGCGCTCGACGGGCGCACGCTGCGCGCGAGCGGCCGTGTCCGGCCGCCGCCGTGCGCTCGATCGCTCCGGCGGCGTGGTCGGCGGCCCCTGCGCCGCGGCCGATGGCTGCGGCGGCATGGTCGGCGGCCCCTGCGCTTCCGCCGATGGCTGCGGCGGCATGGTCGGCGGTCCCTGCTCCGCGGTCGGCGGGTCCGGTTCGGACGGGACCGGGCGACGGGCCGGCTCGCCGGGCGGCGGCGGCGCGATCGCCGGCAGCTGGTGCTGCGTGGGCTCCCAGCGCAGGTACTCGCCGCACGCGCAGAAGTCGACGTCGTCGGTGTTCTCGCGTCCGCAGCCCTCGCAGATCCTCATGCCGTGCGCCCGCTCACTCCGCGTCGGTCTCGGGCGCCTTGACCCGCAGGCGGTAGCTCGCCTGCACCGGCTTGCTGCGCTCGATGCAGCGCGCGATCGCGGCCTGACGCTCCTGCGGGATCGGCACGTCGACGTAGACGACGAAGCGTGCCGTCTCGGCCGGCTCGGGCGCGTCGTCGACCGACCAGCGCACGCCGCCGCCGTCCTCGACGCGCATCGGAATGCCGGGGAAGCTCAGCGCCAGCGCAAGCTCGAGGCCGCGGACGGTGCCGCGCCGGCGCCCCAGCTCGGCCGCCATGCGGACCGTCTCGCGGCGGGCGTCGAGCGCCTGCGCCTCGTCGATCTCGACGCCGAGCCAGGCCGACAGCAGGTCGATCGTCGGCCGCGGGGCATAGTCCGGGGAGAACTGCTCGGGCAGCCCGTCGAGCACGGCGGCGATCGGGTCCAACACGCGCTCGAGCGCGCCGACGAAGCGCATCGCGAAGTCCGTCTCGTGGTAGATCGAGGGCAGCTCGCGGCGCAGGACGGCCCGCCGCGAGACGACCGGCGGCGCGCCGCTGCGCGCGTTCGGCGCGGCGAGCGGCTGCAGCGTGCCGAAGCCGGGGCCGTGGAACGTGCGCTGACCGTTGCCGTCGCTGACGTCGCTCAGAGCTCCCGCCGGGTCGCCTTGACGATGTGCTGGCCCGATGCGAGCAGCTCGTCGGGCTCGAGCTCGACGTGCGAGCCCGCCGGCTTGGCCTGCTGCTCGCCGGTCTGGATGTTCGTCTCGTAGACGCGCAGGATCTTCACGAACTCGACGCCCTCGATCGCGTGCACGATGCCGTAGAGCTCGCCCTGGTTCAGCGGGCGACCGAACGGCCAGCCGCTGCCCGGGCCGTGCGCCGAGCCGCCGACGAGCGGGTTGACGTACGTGTCGAGGGCGTGCGTCACGTCCTCCTCGACGCGGCGCACGTCCGCCGTCGGCGACGTCTGCAGGTGGACGACGACGCTGACGCCGCGCAGCCTGACCGGCAGCAGCTGCACCGTCGTGCCGATCGTGCGGCGCTCGTCGAGGTACTCGGCGACCGTGCGCAGCAGCGCCTCGTCGGGCACGAGCTCCTCGCCCGACAGCCGGCGGTCGGCCGGGTGCACGCGCGGCAGCAGGTACAGCGCGACGGCGCCGCCGTCCTGCGGGGGCAGGCAGCGCGCACGCGCCACGCGCGGCGACGCCTCGCCGGCGAGGAACTCGTAGTCCTCGGCGGTCACGGCGCGGTAGCGCGAGCGGATCTCCATCGCCGCGCGCTGGCGGGCAGCGGTCAGCGACTCGGCATCGACGCCGCCGAGCGCGGCGCGCGGATTGACGACGGTGTCGATGCCCGCAAGCGAGCTCTTGAGCATCGTCAGGGTGCCCGCTGCGACGTTGCCGCGGCGCCCGCCGCCGTGGCGATAGCCGGTGAGACGCAGCAGCGAGCCCTTCGGCGGGACCTTGCCGTACTGCACCCAGCTGCCGTTGGGCTCGCGGATCGCCGGCCCGAGCTCGACGCGGCCGGCCACGAGGTCGATCGAGAAATGCGGGTCGGCGGCGGTGCTCGAGGCGAACGACTCGCGCAGCTCCCATGCCGTCCACGCGCGCTCCCCGGGTCGCTGGACCTCGAGCGTCTCGTCCTGCGCCAGCGGCAGCACCGGGCTCGCGCGCAGCTCGAACGTCTGGCCGGGCGTGCCGTCGCTGACGCCGAGCAGCTCCCCGCCGGCGCGAGCGGAGTGCGCGGCCGGCAGCAGCGCGCCGATCGGCGCCGCCGTGATCGAGTAGATCTCGGGCGCGTGCGTGTACGTCGCGCCCGCCACGCCCGCGCCCGTCAGCTCGTCGACGCGGCAGCGCAGCCAGTGCAGGCGCTGGCCGCCGAGCAGCTGGACCGCGCTGCGCGGCGGCAGCTGCAGGTGGACCGCGCCGCTGCCGTAGTTGAAGCCTCCGGTGAGATCGTCGAGCACCTCGGCGGCGTGCCAGCGGTTGTCGCCGGCCGAGACCTCCCACCGCAGCGGCGGGTCGGTCGGGTCGACGCCGGCGCCGCGCGCCTGGGACGCCTCGACGTCGACGCTGACGAGCAGGCGCCCGATCGGCGCGTCGAAGCCGAGCTGCAGCGCATCGCCGGGCTGCGGCGGGGCGCCGAAGGCGAGCTGCTCGTCGCCGTGCGGCTTCGCCACGCCGTCGGCGACGGAGACGCTCTTGACCTGCCCGTCGCGACTGAGCACGTAGGCCACCGGACGCAGCGGCACGATCGTGAAGTCCTCGGTCGTCTGGAAGACGACCGGCTCGTCGCCCACCGTGCGCGGCGTGCCGACCTCGGTCTCGCCGAGCGGCATCCGGACCGGCTCGGCGGCCGGCCCGGTCAGGCGGAAGCGCAGGTCGACGCTCGCCGCGCTGGGCGGATCCAGGCGGATGCCGAGCAGCTCTAGCAGCGCGACGTGCAGCTTGTCGGGGATCCGGTTGAGGCGATAGATCGTCAGCTCGGTCATCCACGCGAACAGCTCGACGAGCGTGATCCCGGGGTCCGAGACGTTGTGCTCGGTCCATTCCGGACAGGCCTGCGCGATCCGCGTCCGCGCCTCGCTGACGAGATCCTGGAAGGTGCGGTCGTCGAGGTCGATCGTCGGCAGCAGCGTCATCTCAGGCGACCTCGTCGGCGGGGACGACGTAGAACGGGTAGACGAGGTTGCGGACGTCGTTCGTCGCCCGCAGGCGGTACTCGATCGTGATCGCCAGCGGCCCGTCGGCGCTCTCGTCGAGCTCGAAGTCGACGCTCAGCACGTCGATCCGCGGCTCCCAGCGCTCCAGCGCGCGGCGGATCTCGGCCTCCATCCGCCCGAGCGCCGCGGCGTCGATCACGTCGAAGACGCAGTCGTGCACGCCGCAGCCGAACTCGGGACGCATCGGCCGCTCGCCGGCTGGCGTCGACAGGACGATCGAGATCGCCTGGCGGACGTCCTCGTCGTCGCGGGCGAGCGCGAGCGCCCCGCGGCGGTCGACGCTGAGCGGAAACGCGAGGCCCGTGCCGATGATGTCCGTCATCGCCTCGTCTCCCCTCACCCGAGCACGATCTGCGAGCCGCGCAGCTCGACGACTCCCGACGACGTCAGCGCGAGCTTGGCCGACGCGTCGACGGTGATCTGCGTTCCCCTGATCGCGATCGAGCCGTCGCGCGCGATGACGACCGATCCGCCGGCGCCGGTGATCGAGATCTCGTCGCCGTCTCCCTCGATCGCGAGGCTGCCGCCGGCGCGCAGCGCGAGGTCCGACGCCGACCTCGCCTCGATCGCCGCCGCGCTGTCGAGCGACAGGTCGCCGCCCGCGTCGACCGCCACGTCCCCGTCGCCGCGCAGGTTCAGCTCCGCGCCGGGCTTGCCGCCGCCGGCGGCGGACGCGCCGGGCCGGCCGGGCGCGCTCGACAGGCAGCCGAGCACGAACGGGCGGCGCGGATCGCCGTGCTCGAAGCCGACGACGACCTCGTCGTCGACGAGCGGCGGCGTCGTCAGGCCCGTGTCGCCGGCACCGGCGCTCACGACGCGCGCCCACCAGCCCTCGTGGCGCTCGTCGAGATCGGGGAACTTCACGCGCACGCGGCCCGCTCCATCGGGGTCGTCGGCGTTCGTGACGATCCCGATCACGAGCGCGTCGGCGTACGCGCGGCGCGGGCTCGGCGTGAGCAGGTCGATCAGCGTGCGGCGGCTGCGACCGCTGACCTCGAACTCGGTCTCGTAGCCGCGCTGGCCGCGGATCACGTGCGTCGACCGCGTGACGAGGTACTCGCCGCCGAAGCGCGTGCCGATGCCGGCGACCGTGACCTTGCGGCCGGCGCGGATCCCCGGGTTCCCGCGGCTGACGCCGTCGGCCTCCAGCCACGCGCTGGCGAGGCGGTCGAGCGTGCTCTGGGCGAGCGCGTCGGCCTCGTCCTGTGAGCTGACGATCTCGTCGGACACGACGAACGTGCCGCCGCCGAGGCCGCGCGCCAGGTCGTCGCGCTGCAACCCGATGCGGGAGTCGAGCTGGGCGGTCTGCGCATCGGCGGTCACGCGCCGCCGGGCCTTCGGATCCCAGCCGCTGACGGTGACGTTGTCGACCTGCGCGACGGCCGTTGCGCGCGGGTGAAAGGCGGTCAGCTCCTCGCCCCAGCGCAGCTGCACCGGCGAGCCCGCCGCCGCGCCCGGCCGGCGGAAGTGGATCGTGTCGCCGGCGCAGGCCAGCTCGTGGCTCACGCGAACGGCGAGCCGCCAGAGGAAGTCCCAGTCGGTCTCGTTGCTCTGCTGCTCGAAGGGATACACGTCGCGGGTCGGCTCGACCGCCGCCGGCAGCCCGGCCTCGGCGATCAGCTTCGACGCGATGTCGCTCGCGGTCATGTCCTGGAACGTGCGCGTGTTGCGCGTGCGGTTGAGCTTGTGCGAGATGTCGTAGCCGCGCACGACGAGGACGCAGCCGTCGCCCTCGAACTGCGGCGCGATCGTCGCCACCTCGCCGGTGAAGGCGTCCGCCGGCGAGGACGCGCCGGTCGCGGCGAACGTCAGCTCGACGCGCGCGCCGACGTCGAGCAGCGTGCCGTCGACGAGCTGGAAGTCGGGGTCGCGCAGGCGCAGGACGAAGGCATCGGGCACCATCAGGTTGTCCTGCACGCGCGCTTCGAGCAGGCGCTCGGTGATGCTCGGGTCCAGCGGCTCGCCGTCGACCTTGATCTCGACGGCGGCGACGAGGGCCGGCGACGCAGGGCTCATCCGTCGATCCCCGGGATGCTCAGCGCGCGCCCGCTGCGCAGCCGGAGCGGATCGTCGATGCCGTTGGCCTCCGCGATCAGGCGCCAGTGCGTCGGGTCGCCGTAGGCGCGGTAGGCGATCGACGCCAGCGAGTCGCCGTCGCGGACGACGTGGGCGCCGAGCGCGCCGTCCGAGCGCGTCGTCGGGTTCTGCCCCGCCGGGCCCTCGACGTCCCACTGCATGAGCGCGAGCTTGACGTCGGCGCGGATCGGCTCGCCGTCGGGGCGAAACAGCTGGTACTGGACGGTGAGGTTCTTCGCGACGCCCTGGAAGGAGAACGCCCCCCACGTGAACGTGAGCGTCGGGGGGCGCGACTTGTTCTTCGTGCCGCCCTCGTTCTTGGAGGCGTTCATCGCGCCGAAGAGCTTCGCGCCGACGTCCTTGACGCTCATCTGCGGCGTCAGCAGGGTGGCGTCGAAGAGCAGCTGCAGCGTCAGCTCGCGCGGCTGCCCGCCGCCGAACGTCGGCTTCGCCGCCGACTTGCCCGGCGCGGCCTTCGCCTCCCAGCTGTTGGCCTTCGTGACGCTGTAGTCCTTCGGGTTGAACAGGCAGCTCAGCGTCTCGCCGTCCTCGATCGTCAGCGCGGCCTTCTGGACCGGGCCCGCCATCACGCCACCACCAGTCCCGCGTGGACGAGCTCGAGCTCCTCGGTCGCCGGGCTGTCGGAGCCCGCGTTGAGGTTCGGCCCGGTCCACTTCACCGGATAGGCCTGCTTGAAGGCCCACGTCCGCATGACCGCAGTCGACGGGTCGACGAGCTTGACGGTGACGTCCTTGAGATCGGGCGTGTCGCGGGTCTGCCAGAACCACCTCATGAGCTCGTCCTGGTTCGTCACGCCGCGCTTGAGGACGAGGTTCGGGTACTTCACGCGCCCGGGCAGCCGGTGGACGAAGTCGTTGTGGCCGCCCTCGCTGTACTCGAGGATCTCGCGCTCCATCTGCAGGCCGGTGATCTCGCGGAAGGCGCCGATCGCCAGGCCGGTGATCTCGAGCACGAAGTGGTTCTCGCCGAGCTTGTCGAGGTCGCGCTGGCCGTTGCTGCTCGTGGCGTCCAGGCCGGGCGTCATCACGGCTCTCCGATCTGCTCGCGCTGCTCGAGCGCGTCGCGCCGCAGGCGTCGCATGAAGTCGGCGTACAGCTCGTCGCGATCGAGCGCGGGGCCGGCGGCCGGCGCCGATCGAGCGTCGGGCGCCGGCGACGACGCGGACGGAGCGGTCGCGACCGGGGCGTCGCCCGCGGTGGTCGCGTCGCGGGCGACTGCGGTGCCGGGCGCGGCGAAGACGGCGCCCGGGGGCGGGAGCAGCACGCCCACGCGACCGTCGTCCTCGTACTCGATCGCACCGGCGGTGGCCCGCGCGAGCGCCTGGGCGGTCGTGCTCGCCGGCCGTTCGGGGGCGGCGGGCGGCGTCGTCGTCGCGGCCGGCTGCGGCGTGCGCGCGAGGCGGGCGACGAGCGGCTGCGGGGCGGACGCCCGAGTCGGCGG
>JAUYGN010000028.1 GCA_030690545.1 Solirubrobacteraceae bacterium | reverse complement strand
GGCAGCTTGTGCTCGGATAGCGAGCACAAGCTGCCGGGCGCGTGGACTGAGTCTGCTCAGCGACCGAGGCGCGGGGGCGGGCGGTTCGGGATCAGGCGTCCGAGCTCGAAGGCCCACACGGCCGGCCCGTCGAGCAGCCCGAGCAACGCGGCGTCGCGGTCGCCGCGTACGAGCGCGAACATGCCGCTCGCGGCGCGGCGCACGCTCCACCAGGCCAGGCCCGGCCAGCGCCGGCGCGGCAGCGCGCCCGGCCAGCGCTGCGCCAGCCACGCCGCACCGGCGCCGTGGCGAGCGCGCTGGGCGAGCATGCGCGGCACGGTCTGGCGGTTGCGATGCACGACGGCGGCCTCCTCGCGGCGCTCGAGCTCCCATCCGGCCGCGCGGACGCGGAAGCAGAGGTCCGCGTCGCCGCCCGAGCGCACGCGCTCCTCGAAGCCGCCGACCTGGTCGAACGCCGCCCGGCGGACCGCCGCGTTGGCGGTCTGCGCGAACGCCCAGTCGTCGTCGGCGAGCGTGATCTCCTGGCTCATCGAGGACTTCAGCCAGGCGTAGCGCGCGGCCGCGGTCGCGGCGCTCGCGGTCGCCTGCTCGTCGACGACGGCCCCCGCGAGCACCCCGGTGCGCTCCGCCGGGGCGCGCGCGAAGTAGCGATCCAGCAGGTCGGGCGGCGGGACGACGTCGGCATCGAGGAAGACGAGCCACGGCGCCGACCCCTCTGCCACGCCGCGGTTGCGCGCGTGGTAGGAGGTCTGCCGCTCGCCTGCGCCGATGACGCGCACCCTCGCGCGGTCGACCGGTCGATCCGCTGCACCCGGCCGGTTGTCGGCGATCGTCACGGAGTCGCCGGGGAGCAGCTCGAGCGCGCTCAATCGCTCGACGACGCCCCGCAGCTGCTCGTCCGAGCCGCGAAACGGCAACACGACATCGACCGAAGGGCGCCCGCTCACGCCTGCAAATCTACGGTGCCGGCCGTGACCCGCAGCGTGTTGTCATACTGGCCGTCCCATTGGGGGCGTAGCTCAGTCGGTTAGAGCGCCGGCCTGTCACGCCGGAGGTCGCGGGTTCGAGTCCCGTCGCTCCCGCTCCACCACGAAGCCCTGCGGTCGCGGGGCTTTCGTCGTTTCGGGGCAGGACGCTACGGAGTTGCTTGCCTAGCCGGCGTGCCCACTACGTGCCCACTATCTCTTCGGAGGGTTCGCTTTCGGCCTCTCCGGCCGCCTCGGATTGGGCCTCGTCGAACGCGTCGAGCAGCTCGCGTTCACGCTCGTCCGCGCCCGTGATCAAGTGCCCGTAGGTTTGGTCGATCATCTTCACGCTGGTGCCCATACGCCGGGCGAGCGTAAAGATGTCGACGCCCGCGGCGAGGCTCCACGTCGCATACGTGTGGCGCAGGTCATAGATCCGATGGTGCTCAACTCCGGCGGCAGCTAACGCCGGCGTCCAGGCGCGGCTACGCCAGTTGTTGATGTCGATCCGACCGCCTTCCGAGGCCGGGAACAGGATCCCGCGGCCGTGAGGGAGCTGCTCCAGCGCCATGACGGCCCGCGCCCGCAGCGGGACCGCTCGCCTTGACCCGGCTGTCTTGCCGTACTCCTTGAGCCGGCCCTTGGCGAAGCCGCGCCGAACGGTGAAGACACGACGTTCGAGGTCGATGTCGGCCCAGGTCGCGCCGAAGGCCTCCTCTGGCCGAACGCCGGCGCCGCAGAGGAAGAGCACGAGCGGACCCGAGACGTCGTCGAGCTCGGCGGCGATCGCGTCGATCTGCTCCCACGACTCGAACGGATGAATCTCGCCCGGCTTCGGCGACGGGTTCCTCACGTCCGCGGCCGGGTTGTCCTCAATCCACTTCCAGCGTCGCGCCGCGTGGAGCACCTGCCGCAGCGCGCGGTGCGACCGATAACGCTTGCCTGCCGGCAGCTTCGCGCGCCACTTGGCGATGTCGGGCACGGTCAGTTCGCCGATCGGGTCATCACCGAACGCGATCAGCGCCGGCGCCATGTTCTCGCGGATCCAGACGAGCGTCGACGGCGCGGCGTCGTGCTGCTCCAGGAACGCGTCGGTCAGCTCGCGCAGCGTGACATCAGGTCGGTGCAGCGGACCAAGCCGTGCCTTGCGCAGTTCCTCGTCGAGCACCTGCTTGGCTTCGGCCTTCGTGCGGAAGCCTGCGCGCTGCCGTCGGACGCCGCGGGCGTCGCGGTACCGGATCGCCCATCCAGCGGAGGTTCGCTTGATCTCACCGGTGCGGGCTTGCCCATTGCGGCGACTCATCCGCCGCGGTCCTCGGTGAGCAGTGCGGCCTCGATCTCGCTCCAGCGGAAGCGGACCGGGCGGCAGCGCCCGGCGCGGAGCCGGCGGCCGGGAAGGACGCCCTCGTCGAAGTAGCGCAGCACGGTGCACGGCGCGATCCGCAGTCGGTCGGCGACCTCGCGAGCGGTCAGGAACGGCTCGAACGTGTCCGGCGGGGTCACGCGACCATGACTTCGTGTGGCGTCTGCTGCCATCGGGTCCTGCCTCCTCGGTTGTGATGGTCGTAGCGGGCTTCGCGCCCCGCTTCTCGGCGTTCACGCGCACTCGCCGCCGCTTGAGCGGCCAGATACGCGTCGGCGCTTGTGAGATGACCGCGGCCGACGAACGCGAACGTTCCGACGCGGTCCTCGGGCTCGATCTCGGCGAGCGCGCGCTGTGCGGCATCGGCGCCGTGCTTGCCGAGCTGCTCGCGGACGTGCTGCTCTCTTGCCTCGCGGAGCGCCTTGAACGTCGTCGACCACCTGCGCGACTTGCTCAGGCAGTGCCCGCGGTAGCCGAACATGTGCGCGCACGCCCCCAGCCGGCGAGTTCCTTCGGTGTCCTCGTCGGCGAGGTCGAACGCCTGGGCGACGAGATCGCGGACGTGGTCGCGGACCGGCAGCCGGTCGAGGCCGTCGCGTCGGACGCGGTACGGGAGGCCGCCGGCCTGCTCGGTGCCCTTCGTGGAGTACTTCGCGAGATAGCTCGCGCGACGGCCGCGTTCCTCCGCGTTGCCGTCGAGGCGTTGGACGTCGAGCTGCTCACCCCAACGCGCCGGCGGCCCGCCGAGCTGTTCCGGTGTCGGGGCGCTGACGTTGTCGGCCGCGGCCCGCAGCGCCTCTTCGAGCAGATCGGCGGTGAAGCGGCGGCCGGGTGCGTGGACCTCATCGGCGCGGTACGCGGGCATCCGGCGATCGAGCCGGATCAGCGCGTGGACGTGGACGAGGCCGCGCGCCTGGTACTCGGCGACCTTGATGTACGACACGCGGACCTCCTCGTGCAGGCGCTTCTGCGTCCATCCGAGGATCGCGGCGAGCTCGCGCGGCAGGTAGATCATCGTGCGACGCCACAGCTCGCTCATGACGTTGTTCCACAGCACCGCGCCGCGATAGTCGAAGCACTCCCGGCACAACGGCTCGCCAAGACACGGGTCGTCGGGCTCGTGGCGCTTGGAGCAGCCGAGCGGGACACCGTGCGGGCAGCATTCGTTTCCACGGCGCGGTCGACAGCGCCCCGGCTCACCCTTTGTCGTGCGTCGCTGAGAGTGGACGACGCCGAAGCTCGGCGCGGTCAGCGACACGAACAGCGTCGGATGCCCGGCGACCGACTCGGGGATGCCCTTGCCGCCCCGCAGCCCGGCCGCGATGAGCTGCCACGCGTCGCCGCGATAGCGCTCCGAGCACGGCTTGCAGACCGCTTCGCGGCGGTTGCCGCAGGCTTTGCGCAGCACTTGATCGGGCTCACCGTCCGTCGACCAGACCGCATGGCGGGTGTCGCCGCCGTCGCAGACCTCGATGCGACCGGCGAGCAGCACCGGCTTCTCGCAGAAGCCCGACGACCGAAGCTGCGCCTCGAACTTGCGGAAGTCGGGCCGGCCGACGCGGTCGACGACGGCGTCGAGCAGGGCAGCGGAAGGCGCGGTCACGAGTCCGGTCGTGTCGTCATGCCGCGCGCCCACTGCCCCACTCGGATCGCTCTGCCGGTCCCTCAGGCCGCCGGCGCGGCGGGCTTCGCCTGCGAGCCGCCCACCACCGCGAGCTTGCGCGCGCGGAAGCTGATCCCGTGGCGCCCGTCGATCTCCCACGGCGTGGCGACCAGCCCCTCGACGGCCAGCGGCTGACCGAGCTGCACGCCCTTCGGCTCGCCCGCGACGCGGACCGTCCAGACCTCGGCACCGTCTTGGCTCCCGAGCGCGACGAGGTCCAAGCCCCACAGCACCTCGCCCGTCGCGCGATCGGCGCGCGGCTTGCCCTCCATGTCCACCACCATCGACGGGTTGTTGCCCGCGATGAACGTCAGCCCAGCCGTGTCGATCGGAATCCGCATACCCAGCCCTCCGCCAGATTGATTGCCTGTTTGACAGGCTAGCACCTTAGTCCCCCGGATGGCACATCCGCGGCTAGGCAGGTAACCTGCCCGCCATGTCCGTCCAGCGAGCCAGCCCCGCCGAGCAGATCGCCAACGAGCTGCGCGCACGCATCGACGACGGCCGCTACAAGACCGGCGACACGATCCCCGGCGACGCCACGCTCGCCGCAGAGTTCGGCGTCAGCAAACCCACCGTCACCAAGGCCCGCGCGATGCTCGTCGCCCTCGGCCTCATCCAATCCCGCCCCGGCACACCCAGCTTCATCACCGAGCCCACAGCGATCCCGAAGGTCGACATCGCGGACCTCTCAACGTCGAGTTGGCTGCGGATGACCCGCCCGCTACCGCCCGGCAACCGCACCCGCATCGTGGAAGCCGGCCTCCACAGCCTCCCCGCGAACCTCGCCGACGTCTTCGGAACCGACCAGCACGACGTCATCGTGCGCCGCGCAGCCACGCTCGACGCCGACGGCGCGCCGCTGATGTCGGCGACCTCGTTCTACCCGGGAGACCTCGCCCGTTCGTGCCCCTCGCTACTTGAGCGGGAGGACGTCCCCGGCGGGGCGCTGCTCTACATCGAGTCGCAGACACACCGCAGACTCGCGTCGGTCGCCGCCACCGTGACCAGCTCGCCCGCGCGCGACCAACCGGGCGCCGCGGAGGATCTTGGCCTCGGGCCGCGATCGCACGTCCTCGTCGTCACGACTACGAGCGGCGACGCCGATGGCCGAGTCCTCGCGCACGAGATCGAGTGCCATCCCCCGGGGATGCCCGTCGACCTCGACGTCGTTTCCAACCCCTGAGCCGGCTGACCACGGCGCTGCCGGACCGGCGTATCGTCGAGCCGCAATGCACCGCGTCTGGACCACGATCACCAGCCTGCCGTTCGATGACGAAGCCCGCTGGGAACCCGTCATCACGTCACTGGAACGCGACCACGCCGACCTCGGGCCCGTGATCAGCTTCGAGGCCGACGGCAGCGCCGTCATCATCCTCGCCGACGATGCCGTGACGCTCGCTGACTCCGCACGTGTCGCGAACGACGCGATCACACCGCTGCTACCTGACGGATCCGTCATCCGCGAGCTGCGCGCCGAGCCCGCCAACGACGCGTCCTAGGGGAGCCAAGGATCAGTGATCCTGACCACGCCCGCCGAAGCGATCGGCGCCGCGGAACCAGCTCGGTCGACCCTCACGTCATGCACGACCCACAGCACGACATCGCCGTCGTGATCACGTGCATGCGCCCGCTCGTTGGCTGTGGACTTTGCGCCTGAAGGACGCCCGGTGGTCCCTTTCGATTCGAGCCAGCGCACCTCGCCCCCCCGACGCAAGATGAGGTCGTACGAGTACGGATAGCCGCCAGGCAGGCGCTGGCCGGTGAAGTCCTCGATGTCCCATCCAGCGAGGTAGTACGTCCCCTTCGCGAGCCGCAACGCGTAGGCCGAAACCGCATCGTCTCGCTGCTTCTTCTCGCGGGCCGCGTCCTCGTCGCGTGCGCGAGACTCGTCGATGTGGGCGCCGTTGAAGACCTGAGTCGTCCCCGTCCTCTGCGGCGGCTCCTTGCTCTTGATCTGGTACACCCGCTGGCGGTTCACCCCGCCCAGCGCGTCGCAGATCTGCTCGTAGGTCAGTCTGGAGTCCTTCAGTCGGCGATCGTTCGCCCGACGCACCGCTCTGGTCAGCAGCCACGCCGACTCCTGCCGTAGAGCCTGAGTGGCACCGTGAATCAAGTCGCAGTGCGCGCGCAGGGCCGCAAGATCCGCCGTAGGGTCATCCATGTCGCCAGAGCCTGAGACCTCTTCGAACGCGTCGCCGATCCGCTTGAGCATCCGAGCGACGTGCCGGGCGCCATCGTCGTCCAGCCCGACGGACTGGTCGATGTTCGGTGTGCTCATGCCGACGACCCTAGGTCGAAGATGGGACATTCCTCGGAGTCCGACGGCCTCACCTCCGGTCCGACCGAAAGCCGATTTTCCGGTCCGTCTTGGATCGCCTCGCCGCCTCCACCACCCGGGCGCCCGCTATGCGCGTCGATAACCGTCTGCGGGTCGATGAACGCCGCTTGGAACTCCGCCGGCGCGGCGCCACCGACCATGAGCCGACCGCGGCCGCGTGGGTAGCCGGGCGGGAGCGGGCAGACGTCGGTCGTGCCGAACGCCATGAGCTTGTGCTGCTGCTCGCCGTCTCCGGTCAGCACCCTGGTTCCCAGGTTGCCACGTATCTCGCCGGGGATGATCGTCGCGTCGGGCCGCTGGGTCGCGACGACGAGAACGATGTTCACGAAGCGGGCTCGGCGTGCCAGCGATCCGAGGCTGGCCATCGTCTGCTCGCGGCGCTTCTTGTCGCCGAGCATTGAAAGCTCGGCCATCTCGTCGACGACGACGAGCATGTTCGGGAACTGGTTGCCAGGAACCTCGGTCAGGTTCGTCGCGGTGAGCGCGGCGTGCTCTTCCATCCACGTCTGGCGCCGGTGCATCTCGTCGACGGCGTAGTCGATCGCTTCGAACGCGTCGTCGCCGCTCGCTCGAAGCGCGACACCGGGTAGGTTGGCCGCCCAGCGGTAGTCGACGCCCTTCGGGTCGGCGATGACCGACGTCCAGCGGCCGGCGATCGCCTGCGCGAGCAGACACCGCAGCAGCACGGACTTTCCGGACTTCGTCGGCCCGACCGCGAGCAGGTGCGGGTCTGCGGCGTCCGGATCCCAGACCGCGGGCACGATCCGCCCGTCGGCGTCGTGGGTGACACCGAGCCGCAGGGCGACCCCCGTCGGGCACTCGTATGGGTCCAGCTCGTCGGTTTCCGGCAGCTCCATCCGCGCCGGGAGCCGTTCGACGTTGACGATGCGCTTGTCCGCGTGAAGCGTCGCGCGCCATCGCTCGGCCGCGAATGCCTGTTCCAACGGTGCGGGATCGGTCGGCGCGACCCAGGACGTCAGCGGATACAGGGCCGTCGCGCGTTCGATGAAAACGTCGTCCCACGCCCGCACGTGGATGTCGACGGTCGAGGGATCCCCGATGCGCCCCGCGTTCGCCGCGACGATCCGCAGCTGGCGCACCATCCGATCACGCCACCAGCCACCGCGCCAGCTCACCGCGAACAGGGCGCACAGACCAAGCACGAGTGGGATCGACCCACCCGAGATCGCGGCAGCCGCAGCCCCGAGGTCAGCCACTACGCCCACGGCGAGCACGGCCAGCAGCACAAGCCGGTGACGATCGACGACGACGCCCCACACGAGCTCGAGGCGATCCGCGCCAGGCTCGCGCCAGAACCGGCGAATGCGCCACCCCGCCACGCCAAGAGCCAGCAGCGACGCGGTGCACCTCACGCCGACCCCGAACGTGCCGGCGCCCGTGAGCAGCGAGCTCGCGATCACAGCCCACATCGCCCAGAGCGCCGAGACCGTGGTCGCCGTGCGCGGCGAGACCCAGCCATCGACGCGGGCTCGATCGACCGCGCGACGATCCACACGAACGACCGCCAGCGCGCTCAGCAGCAGACACGCGGCAACAGGCAGCCCCGATCCGTCGGGACCCGAGAGCCCAAGCGCCAACAACAGCAGGAGCCCGACCCACAGGTAGGCCACGACGGCTTGAGCACGGCTGATCACGAGATCACGTCGCTTCGGTGGCCTTGCTGGCCGGGGACTCGTCAGAGATCGCATTGCGGATCCTCTCAGTCATGGGGATAGAGAGGTTATCAGGCTAGCTATCGGGCTGCTAGTCTCTCGGTCGGCACGGTCTGTCGCGTTCGGCCGCCGGCTGTCGCGGCCCGAGCAGAGCCGGTTCCGCCGGCGGCCTTCCCCCATGCACTCAGCCCTGCGACAATCGCCACGATGGACCAGCGGACCGTCATCGAACTGCACGGCGATCTCGAAGGCCGCTACCTCGTCGAGGAAGAGCGACCGGACGGAGCGATCGTGATCCGACGCGAGACGCACCCCGATGACGAGACGGTCGACGCGATCGTCGGCCGCTACCAGGAACAACGCCTTACGGGCGACGCGATCCCCGAGGTCCTGCGGCAGCTCGACGCCGACGGCGAAGGCTGAACCCGCCGTGCCGCCGGTGCTCGTGCCTGTCCTCTTCGCT
The DNA here is from genome assembly GCA_030690545.1 of Solirubrobacteraceae bacterium. Classification (GTDB taxonomy): domain Bacteria; phylum Actinomycetota; class Thermoleophilia; order Solirubrobacterales; family Solirubrobacteraceae; genus CADCVQ01. Next base: position 72,712 of record JAUYGN010000028.1, on the reverse strand, counting down.
GAGAGGCAGATCGCGCACGACCTCGCGCGCCTGCCCGATCGCGCAGCCATCGAGCTGGCACGACTGCGACGTCAGATCGAACGCGAGGGCGGCCTGCCGACCAGCCACATCAAGCGCTGTGAAGCCGAAGGACCAGACGGAACGCGCCTACCCGATTGCTTCAAGACCTACGTCCCGTGGGACGAGGACCGGTGGGGCCTCGTCATGATCGCGGTCAGCCACCCCACCCGAACGTTCGCACTGCGAGCGTTCGCCTACGGCCTGCGACACCCGACGGGAACCACCGCGAGCGTCTACCGAATCGCCGACCGGCGACTGGGTGGTGTTTGATCCGCGGCCCGCTCGGCAACGTCGGACCACGTAGATGTCGACGTGAGCGGAGCGTAGGAACTTGCGCGCATGAGTCGGGCTTGGCCACGCCCGGGCGCGCGGCGGGCGGTTGCTCAGGTGCGCCCGCGAGGGATCACCACGCGAAGGCTGCCCCACAACTTCTGGTGCGCCACGACGGCATCGTGTCCGCCGAGACGTGTGAGCCTGCTGAGAAGTTCAAGGTCGTCGGGAGACAGCGCATCGGCGGGGCGAACGCGGCACCCGCCCCATGGGATGGCAGCCATCACGGCTCCGATCGCGATCGCAATCGCGATCGCTGTCCCCGAGGTTAGGTCGATGCGCGCGATGGAGAGCACCGCGACGCCAGAGAAGAGAAGGCCTGATGCAGCCGGCGCGAACGCGCGACCGCCGGCCGCGTAATGCAGTCGCCGCGCAGCGGACGGCCGCGCGCTGGCTGGCGGCGCGACCGCGACGCCGAGCAGATCGGTGCTGCGGTCGGCCAGGTCGGCAGCCCAGTAGCAGCGCCGCCACGGGTTCTGATCGATAACGATCGCGCGTGGCAACCAGTCGGGCGCCTGAACGAGCACGCCCGCTGTCGTACCCCACCGCAACGGCCACAGCAGCGCACGGCGCCACAGGCGCGCGGTCCGGAGCCGAGCGTCCCACACCTCGTGTGACAGTCCGCACAACTCCGGACGCGCAGGCAACACGACCGCAAGCGCGTCAACGAGGACATCGTCGCGCGCGTGCGCGGCAACGGCCGCCGCATGCTCGCGGTCGCAATTCCGCCGCCGCAGTCTCTGGACCACATAGCCAGCGATCGCGAGCAGGATCCCACCCACGAGGATCTCGAAGCCCGCCGGGCTGCTGTCACCCGACGCAGACGGCACCTGGCCGGGATGCATCGAGATCCAGACGAGCAGCCACACAATCAGCGTCAGCAAGGTGACGATCACGACAGCGCCGGCAACGGCACCGGCCCACCACAGACGCCGCTTGCGGGGCAAGCCCAGAAAAGCATTGCGCTGCGCCGCCTCGCGCTGAGCAAGCTGCGCCACGACCCATGCCCAGACGCGCAGCACCACAAACGCGCCCGCAGTCACAAGGAATACGACCCGAACGACGGTGGCGACCGCAACCGTGTGGACCCCGACCGTGGCGAGTACCAGCAGGCTGCCACCGCCGAAGAACATGACTGCGTAAACGAGTGCGCCGGCCACATTGGAGCGAACGCGCAGCCGGTCGGCTGGCATCACCGTTCGCGGATCCGCGAGCCGGGACCACTCGCGGCGTGCACAAAGCGCCGCGATCCCAGCGCACGCGAGCATGAGCAGGGCGGCGCCCATCAGATCCTCCCGCTCGTAGAGACCCCTCGGGCGGGTTGGCCGTCGACTCCCACCCGGAAACCAGGACGGATAACGAAGGGGGACTCCGTCAATTGCATCACCCAATCGGTAAGTCTGAAGATCCGACCGGACGACGTGGTCGCCCGTCGCGGATAGTGGTGTGCGCTGTCCAAGCGCGCGATGCGGCGACCAGGCTCGTTGTCGGTATTCGAGCGGGTCCCCAGGCTGAAGGTGCGCGTCGCGGCGCCGCGCGTCGACGGCCAACGCGGTTCGACCCCGCTGAGCCAGGAGGTCGTCGTGATGACCTTCTCTACTTCATCAAGGGCGGCGCTTCGCGCCGCCACCGGCCATGCCGCTGCCTGCGGCTCCGCCGGTCCTCCGGGCTGACGCCCTCCGGACGACGGACCGCGGCACGGCCGGCTGAGCAGCAGAGAACAAGCCGCGCTCGGAGAGCAAGACTACGGCTCCGAGGACGCGGGACAGCATGCCCACAGTGTGCCCGCTTGCACCCGCGCGCCCGCCCAGGCCGCGCCATCACTGCCGCTCGAGCCCGGATTCGCCAGGCATGCGCGTCATGCCCGCACCCCCGAGCCTCCTGTCACGCCGGAGGTCGCGGGTTCGAGTCCCGTCGCTCCCGCTCGATACCAGACGGAGCCACTGCGTGCGCGCACGCGAGGCGCGTCTGCACGTCGCCGTGTCGCGGCTCAGATCCAGCCCAGGCGTCGGGCGATGGCGACGGCCTCGTGGCGGTTCGCCGCGTTCAGCTTCGTCATCGCATTCGAGAGGTAGTTGCGCACCGTGCCCGGGGAGAGCGCCGCCCGGTCGGCGATGTCGTCGATCGGGGCGCCGGTCGCGGCGAGCTCGAGGACGTCCGCCTCACGGGGCGTCAACGGGCTGTCGCCGGCGGCGATCGCCTCGGCGGCCAGCTCGGGATCGACGTGGCGCCCGCCGTCGTGCACGGTGCGGACCACCGAGGCGAGGATCACCGCGGACGTCGTCTTCGGCAGGAAGCCGCGCACCCCGGCGGCGAGGGCCCGCTTGAGATGCCCGGGCCGTCCGTGGCTCGTGATGATGACGCAGCGGCAGCCGGGAAGCTGCTCGGTGAGCTGCTCGGCCACGGCGATCCCGTCGAGCTTCGGCATCTGCAGGTCGAGCACGGCCACGTCGACGGCGTGCTTCACCGCCGCGGTGACGGCGTGCTCTCCGTCCACCGCCTCGGCTACGACGGAGAGATCGTCCTCGAGGTCGAGCATCTGCGCCAGCGCGGTGCGGATGAGGTGCTCGTCGTCGGCGAGCAGGATGCGGATCTGTGTGCTCATGTGCGAAGGCCCGTCTTGTCGGTGGCGCTGAGCGGTCCGGTGCCCGGGAACTGCGCGACGACGGCCCAGCGGTCGCCGCCGTCCGGTTGCGCGACCAGCGAGGCTCCCAGCGGGGAGAGGCGCTCGCGCAGCCCTCGCAACCCGGAGCCGTCGGGCGAGCCGCCGGGGCGGGCACCGTCGTTGCCGACCCGGAGCTGCCCGTCGGCGTACTCGATGTCGACGAGGTGCGCATTGGAATGTCGCAGAACGTTCGTGACGCTCTCGCGCACGACCCAGGCGGCGGCCTCGTGCCATGCGCGCGGCATCGCGTCGACGCTCAGCCGGACGTCGATGCCGGCCGAGCGGAGCAGCGAGCGGGCACCCTCCAGCTCCGTGGGGAAGTCGGTGGAGCGGTAGCCGCGCGCCAGCTCGCGGGCCTCGCGAAGCGCCTCGTGCGCCACGCTGCGCACCTCCAGCATCCGGTCGGCGGCACGCTCGTCGCCCCGCTTGGCGAGGGTGGCGGCCAGCTCGGCCTGGACTGCGATCGTCGACAGCCGTCGGCCGAGGACGTCGTGCACGTCGCGCGAGAACCGCAGGCGCTCCTCCGCCACCGCCAGCTGGGCCTGGGCCTGCCGGGCGGCGTCCAGGTCCGTGACGATCCCGAGGATCCAGATCGACGCGCGGCCGGTGAAGAGCAGCGCTCCGGCGAACAGCAGGCCCGCGGCGACGTCGGACGCCTCCCCGCCGCTGATCCCGAAGAGCAGTCCGGCGAGCGCCATGAGGGCGAAGGCGAGCCGGCGGCCCGGCAACAGCCCGAGCGCCAGCGTCAGGCTGGCGACCACGACCGTCACCGCGGCGCCGCGAGCATCTCCCGCCCACGCCGTCACGGCGATCGCGACGTACGCGCCGCAGGCCGCCAGCAGCGGCGCGAGGCGACGCCAGGGCAGCGGCCGAACGGCCGGGAAGCGCCGCAGCACGGACATCGCGGCGGCGACGCCGAGGGCGGTCACGGCGGCCCCTCCGCCCACGAGCGCCGCCGCCTGCCCGCGATCGTCGAGCGCGGGCGCCACGTTCATCAGGGCGTAGCCGTTGATGCCGCAGAGCACGAGGTACAACGACTGGCGGGTGTACAGCCCGACACGCTCCACCCCGTTGAGGTCCGACCAGCGACGCCGCCTGCCGAGCCTCGTCCTCATCAGGCGCGCGGCTCCCACCGCATCGAGCGCCGGGCGAGCACGACGGCCACGTACGTCCAGGCCGCCATCACGACGAGCGGTCCGGCCGCCTGGCCCCAGGTCTCGGCGAACGTCAGCGTCGCCTGCTCGGCGCCCGGGCCGTCGAGGCCGAACCAGCCGATCCGCACGAGGTCCGACAGCGCCGCTCCCGGCGTGAGCGACAGGACGTCGCGCAGCCGGTCCGCCATCTCGGGGATCGAGTTGGTCAGCGGCCCGAGGGAGGCCAGGATGATGATCGGCATGCTGGTCAGCTGAGCTGCCTCGGCGTTCTTGGTCCACGCCGCGGTCCAGTAGGCGAACGCGGAGAACATGATGACCGCCAGCACCGCCAGTGCCATGTAGAGCAGCGGGTTCACCGGCAGCGACTGGCCGAGGGCGACGGAGATCGGGAGCGCGACCGCGCTGAGGACCAGCGCGATCAGCGCCCCCGGCAGCGCGACGCTGGCCAGCAGCTCGGTGTCGCGTGTCTCGCCGGTGCGCATGCGCTTGAGCACGAGCTCGTCGCGGCGACTGACGAACTGGGCGAGCACGTTGTAGTAGACGGGGAAGAGCGCGATGACGAGGAACATCGTGACGATGGCGCCCGCACCGACGGACGCGGACCCGCGCTCGCCGGTGAGCAGCAGCGCGAGCGGCAGCAGCGGCATCACTGCCGCGTAGAAGAGCGCGAGGCGGTTGCGCGAGAGCAGGACCATGTTCCAGCGCGTCAGGCTCGCGGTCCGCCGGAGCGAGAGGCGATCGGCAAGGGCGGTCATCGGAGGGCTCCTTCGTCGTCGGTCAGGGGTTCCCGAGGTGCGCTGTCGGCCGGGTCGCGGCCGTCGGCGATCGAGAGGAACACGGTCTCGAGGCTCGGGCTGCGAGCGTCGAGATCGTCGAGCGCGACGTCGTTGTGCGCGGCCCAGGCCAGCAGGGCGGACAGCGACGTCTGGAGCCTGTCGGTCTCCAGGGTCGTGCGCCCGTGCTCGTGGACGACGCGGCGGATCTCGGCGAGGTCGTCGGGCACGTCGGGGACGTTCGCGAAGCTGATCTTCGACGGATGCCCTACCGCGATCTCAGTGGGCGTCCCCGATCGGACGATCCGGCCGGCGTGCATGATCTCCAGCCGGTCGGCGAGCGTCTCGGCCTCCTCGAGGTAATGCGTGGTGATGAGCACGGTGGCGCCGCCGTCGCGCAGGCCGGACACGAGCTGCCACACCTCGCGCCGGCTCTCGGGGTCGAGGCCGGTGGTGGGCTCGTCGAGGATCACCAGCTCCGGGCTGCCCATCAACGTGCACGCGAGGTCGACCCGGCGGGTCTCGCCGCCGGACAGGGCGAGCATGCGCACGTCGGCCCGGTCCTCGAGCGAGAGCAGCGCGAGCATGTCGTCGACCGAGCGCGGGGACGTGAGGGTCGCGCTCCACATGCGCAGCGTCTCGCGGACCGTCAGATCGCCCGAGAAGCCGCTGCGCTGGAGCAGGATCCCCGTGCGGCGGCGCAGGACGGCGCGGTCGGCGACGGGGTCGAGCCCCAGCACGCCGACCTCGCCGGCGGTTGCCGGGGCCAGCCCCTCGATCACCTCGAGGATCGAGGTCTTCCCGGCGCCGTTGGTGCCGAGCAGCGCGGTGATCGACCCGACCGGTACGTCGAGATCGACCCCGCGGACGGCCTCGTACGCCGAAGCCCCCTGCCCGTAGGTCCGACGCAGTCCGCGGACCCGAACCGCTGAATTGGAACGTTGGTTGTTGTTCATGCATACAGCGTCGCTCGGTCCGTGCGCGTCCGGTAGTCCCGACCCTCACCAGTTCTCGATGACAAACGTCATCATCGGCGCCCGCCGGGGCTCAGTCCGTGGTGCGCTCGACGGGGATCCACAGCTCGCCGCTCCCCGTGCTCCCGTCATCGGCGGCCTCGAGGACCGACAGCATCGACGGGCCCGGCAGTACGCGGTACGGGTTCGAGGGGAACCACTCGCTGAAGGACTCGGCCCACAGGTTCTGCAGCGCTTGGGGCAACGGTCCCTCGCCTCGGAACGCGGTCCACGTCGACGGCTCGACCTCGAGGACGTCGAGGTCCTCCGGCAGCGCGGCAGCGGGCGTCGTCGTGGCGACCGAGTGGTAGTAGTCGCACCAGCTGTCGTCGGCGCCGCCCTCCTCGATGTTCGCGGTCACGAACAGCCGGCCCGGCAGGGCGTCGACGTCGGCGAGCGCCAGGAGGCGGTCGTCGAGACCGTCCGGGAGCGTCGCCTGGAACGCGGCGATCGCCGCGTTGTGCCCCTCGTACACGATCGGGATCCGGGTCATCCTGCCGACGATCCGGAAGCGGTCCAACTCGATCAGTCGATGCTGCATGTCACTTCGTCCTTTGATCGTCAGGTGAAAGCTCATCCGCGGCTGGGACCGGAGCACCGCGCCGGGCCGGCGGGCCTCCGACGGCGTCATTCCGTGCATCGCCTTGAAGGCCCGCGAGAACGCGTCCGCCGACACGTAGCCGTAGGTGGTCGCGACCTCGAGCACGCTGGCCCGGCCGTCGACGATCTCGGCCGTCGCCTGGGTCAGACGCCGGCGCCGCACGTACTCCGAGACCGGCAGGCCGGCGAGCGTCGAGAACATTCGCCGGAAGTGGTGCTCCGAGGTCTGCGCCGCCGCGCTTGCCAGGGTGGCCACGTCGATCTCGCCGGCCAGGTGCTCCTCGATCAGGCGCAGCGCCTCGTTCCAATGCTCCACGGTCCTCCCTCGGGTCGGTCCCGGGTCCGTCGCCGGTGCCGTCAGCTCGCTGCGGGGATGCTAGGTCGGCTCCCGACGCGCTGCCCGACGTTCGGTGCCCGATGTCGTCGGGTGCTCCGGGGTGCGCTCAATCCCCGCGCGAGCCGTGGACCGCGGCCTGCACCGCGCGGTCAGGACGCCGGGAGGTAGGTGAGCAGGACCACTCCGGAGTCGAATCGCTTGACATCGTCGAGCTGCAGCCGGACGGTTCCCCTGTCGCCGAGCACGTGGACGTTGCCCTCGCCCCACACGAGCGGGTTGAGGTAGACCTCGTACTCGTCGATCAGGCCCTTCTCGGCGAGGGCGTACGCGAGCTCGCCGCTCCCGTGCATGAACAGATCGCCGTCGACCCGGTCCTTCAGCTTCGGGATCGCCTGCTCGAGGTCCCCCTCGAGCAGAGTCGCGTTCCACCCGAGATCTCCGGACAGGGTGGTGGAGCCGACGTACTTCGGCATCGGGTTGACCATGTCCGCCCACGGGCCCGACTGGCTCGGCCAGTACCCCGCGAGGCCCTCGTAGGTCTTGCGGCCCAGCACCAGCCCGCTGGAACGTGCCTGGCGCTCGAACGAGTAGTGGCCGTGGTCTCCGTCCGCCTGCACCCACTCGCCGACCGGGTCGACGACGCCGTCGACGGTGGCCTGCGTGGTCGCGATCAGCTTTCCCATCTCGATGCTCCTCGGGTCGCGGGAGCTCCAGTCTGGGCCCCTCTAGCCGATGAGACGAACGGGGGAGCGCGGATTCATCGCTCGAGCGGGGCTGGCCACCGAAATGCGGATGTGTCCGCGGCGCTGATCGACGATCCGGTGACGCAACGCCGGTGCCCTCGCGAACGATCTACCCGCGGCCGACCCCGGCGCGACCCGCGCGTCCCTGCCGGTCCCGCGCGGCGACCGTGACGAGGAGCCGGCCGTCGTCGGCGCTGACGCCGGTGATGCGCAGGATGCGAGTGCTCGGTCCGGTGATGCGCGCGATCACCCGTCGCGAGCGCTGGCCGCGGACGCGGACGACGTAGCCCGCCGCTGCGGGCACGCCGACCCAGCGGACGGTGACGATCGAGCCCGTCCGGCGGGCCCGGACGCCGCGCACGATCGCCGGACGCCGCGGCACGGGCGCCACGTAACGTGCGACGACGCGCGCCGACTGCGGCAGGTCGCCGCGTTCGACGAAGGCGACGATCTCGCGCCGGCCAGCGGGCCCGGCGGCGGGTGAGAACACGATCGATCCCGCGGTCCCCGACGCCACGCCGAGCGCCCGGACCGCGCCGCGCGGACCGCGCTCGGCGAAGCGGACGGTGGCGCCGTTGCGCGACCCGATCCGGTAGACGAGCGCGCGGCGCGCGCCCCGACGCGCGACGCTGGCGGTGACGCGGACCTCCGGCAGCTCGCGCGAGACGCGCAGCCCGCTGATCGGCGCAGAGCCCGCATCCGGCACGACGGTCCACCTGCCCGGTCGCGGGTTGCGCAGCACGACGACCGTCCGCGAGGCGGCCGGGTAGAAGAGCGACGAGGCCGGGCCGGCGAGGGTGCCGGCGGCGACGGCGTCGACCGGCGTGACGACCGTGCCGTCGGGAGCGAGCAGGCTCACCGCGGGGGTGCCGGCCGCGGACGTCAGCTCGACGTTCTGGATCGTCGTCCCGGCGGACACGGTGAAGGTCGGCCCGCCCGCCTGCGCCGCCCGCGCCCCTGCCGGTCCGGGCCGCTCGATCGTGTACGCGCTGAGGTTGCAGCCGACGCCCGTGCTCACCCCGCGCGGGATCGGCTGGCCGAAGGCGTATCCGGCGTAGACGCCGGCGCCGAGGAACGTGTAGCAGACGCCGATGCCCTTGTTGGAGATCGCCGCGCGCTGGCCGACGAGCGGTGCCCCCGCGACGCGGACCCGCGTGCTCGCCGTGGCGCCGAACTGCTTGCGCGGGCCGTCGAGGAAGGCCTGCAGGGAGCCGTCGATCGCGACGATCTCGAGGTCGATGGCGAAGTTCGCCGTCAGGTCGGCGTAGCCCTCGGTCGTCGCGCGGATGACGGTCTCGGCGATCTGCAGCCCGGCGAGGTTTCCCCTCCCGGTGAACCCGAGCTGGACGGTCCCGCCCGCCACCGTCAGCGTCGCGTCCCCGTCGACGCCGACCGTGTACGTCCTCGGCGGCGCGATCGGGAACGCCCCGAAGCTCGCCCCGACGCCGATCCGGATCGGGTCCAGGCCGAAGCCGCCGCGCAGCTCGGTGAAGTAGACGTTCGGGCCGAGCGCGATGCCGGGGAACGGCGGGCGCAGCGCGAAGCTCCCCATCTGGAAGCGGCCCCTGACGAAGGTGACGTCCGCGCCGAGCGAGGCGCCGCCGGGCTGGGGCGGCAGGCCGAGCGTCGCCTTGCCGCGCCACGTCTCCGTCGAGCCCGTGTAGGAGATCAGCAGGTCGCGGACCTCCAGCGGCCCGAGCGGGGCTCGCGCCAGCTTGAGCTGCAACGAGTCCAGCCGCACTCCGCGGCCGCTGTCGGCGAGCACCGTCGCGGACCCCGAGATGCCGCCGAACGCGCCCGGCAGCGCGAGCGACAGGGGGATGCGCACGCCGGTCGCGGTCAGCTGCACCTGGATGCGCCCGGCGATCGGGAAGCCGGCGAGGTTGATCCTGCCCGGCTGGAAGTCGAACAGCGTCGCGCCCGCGCCGACGGCGGGAAGCTGCATCGAGAGCTTGTCGTGCAGCAGCGTCAGCTCGATCCCGGCGCCGCGCAGGATGACGCGCACCTTGCCGGTCGTGTCGATCCGCTTGCGGCGCGGATCGAGCACGATCCGCACGCCGGGGTCGGGCCGCACGATGAGTCCGTTGAGATCGACGTCGCCCTGGCTGACGACCGCGCCCGGATACTGCGGATCGACGCTCGGCAGGAAGCATCCCTGCAGCGGCACCGCCCGCAGCGCGCCGACCGACGCCCGGTCGCAGCCGGCGATCGCGCCCGGCGTACCGCCGCCGGCGAGGCCGCCGATGCCCGGCAGGCCGGTGGGCGCGAGCGTGCCGAACGCCGAGAGGCCGATCGTCCCCGACGTCAGCCGCGTGGAGTCCCTGCGATACACGGCGACGCCACCGCCGTCGGCGGCCGCCGCGACGCGCGGGCCGTCGATCCCCCCGCCGCTCGTCGCCGCGAGCGCCAGCAGCTGCGCGCTCCCCCACGTCCGCCCGCCGTCCTGCGAGCGCGACCGCCACAGCGACGAGCCGATGCTGTCGCGATAGACGGCGTCCAGCCCGCCGGCCGGATCCTGGTCGAGGTCGGCGATCGAGCCGGTGCGGTTCGGCGGCAGCGGCAGCGGCGTCGCGGCTCCGGGCACGCCGTCGGCGACGCGACGCGCGAGGTACGGGCCGCCGGCTCGCGGGCGCGACATGAGGACGACGCCGGCCGGACCGCCGGCGATCCGCACGACCTCGGCATCGGGGATCACCGCCCGCGTCCAGCTCGCCGGACTCTGCGGATCGCCACCCGGGACGAGCTTGCGCACGATGCCGTTGCCGGCGAGGTCCGAGAACGCGGCCACCGGCAGCTCGCCGTCGAGCGCGAGCCGTCCCGAGTAGGCCTCGTCGCCGGGACCGAGCAGCGCGCCGCCGCGCGTGTAGGCCCCGGGCGTGACCGTCTGGACCACGGTCCCGGCGGTCTGCGTGTCGCTGATGACCGAGATCCGCGGAGCCGCGCCGCCCCAGACGAGCGCGTTCCCCGAGGCCGCCTGGTTGCCGACGATCGCCGGCGCGCTCCACGTCGTACCGCCGTCGGTCGACGTGTAGGCGTACAGCGTCGTCGCGCTCGTCGCGCCGTCCGGGTGCTGACGAACCTCCGGGAAGCGCGTCGTCAGCACGACGAGCCCGTCGCCGATCTGGAGGATCCGCGGCCCGGCGTAGTCCTCGGTCGGCGTCAGCGACGGCTCGAACGGCGTCGTCGACGGATTCGTGCAGGTCGAGGCGCCGCGCGGAAGCCGGCAGTAGCGCAGCAGGTCGTTGACGTTGTTCGCGCCGCTGGCGTCGTAGTCCTCGACCCAGACGACGTGCGCGGTCCCGGCCGGATCGACGAGCACGTCCGGCTTCCAGCCGTTGGCGCTGAGCGCGACCGACGGCGGGGGCGGCGCGGGCCCCGTGCGCGGCACCCGGCGGATGCCGGAGTAGCCCGGCGTGCGGTAGACGCCCCGCGCGCGCAGCGGGCGCTTCGAGGAGGAGGAGCTCGCGGCGCTGCCTGCCTGCGCCTGCTCGCCGGCCGGCGGGATCGCGGTCGCCGCGGAACCTCCGAGGCCGAAGATGACCGCGGCGGCGGCGAGGATCGCGAGGCTCTGGCGCACCGAGCGCGAACCTACCTCGCCCGGATACCGCGATGCAAGCTCACTGACCTGATTCGGGTCCTTCGCTGTCGACCAGCGAAACGCGGTGTCCGACGTCGCACGCGCTCCCGAGGCGGGAGCGTGCGAGCGGTCAGCCCTGCGGTGCGCCGTCGAGCTGCGCGCGCAGGACGGCGATCTCGGTCACGACCGCGCCTGCGTAGGCGTGGCGCAGCGAGGCGATGTCGGCGAGCAGGTCGGCCATGTAGCCGTCATCGGCGTCGAGGCCTTCGAGCTCGGCGAGCGTCCGCTCGACGTAGAGCGAGCGCAGATCGGACTTCATCTTGGCGGCTGTGATGGTGGTCGCGGTCCGCATCGCAAGGTCTCCGGTACCCCCTTGTGCGTAAGAAAGCGGCGAACATCGTTCAGCGGGCTGAGCCGGGCGGGTTCCGCGACGATGCACAATGGGGTGATGGCCGATCTGGCGCCAGGCGACCTGCTCGGCGGCTGTCGCGTCGAGGGCGTCATCGCCCGCGGCGGGATGGGCGTCGTCTACCGCGCCGTCCAGCTGGACCTGCAGCGGCCCGTCGCGCTGAAGGTCATCAGCGCCGATCGCGCCGGCGACCCGGAGTTTCGCGAGCGCTTCACGCGCGAGTCGCGGATGGCGGCGGCGATCGACCATCCCAACGTCGTGCCCGTCTACGCGGCCGGCGAGGACCGCGGCGCGCTGTACATCGCGATGCGCTACGTGCCCGGCAGCGACCTGCACGCCCTGATCAAGAGCGCCGGCCGACTGCCGGCCGGGCGCGCGGCGGCGATCGTCTCGCAGGTCGCCGGAGCGCTCGACGCGGCGCACGCCGCCGGCCTCGTGCATCGCGACGTCAAGCCCGCCAACGTGCTGCTGGCGGTCGACGACCACGCCTACCTGAGCGACTTCGGGCTGATGCGCTCGCTCGACCCGCAGGACCCGCTGACCGACAGCGGCAGCTGGATCGGCACCGTCGACTTCGCCTCGCCCGAGCAGCTCGGCGGCGAGTCCGTCGACGCGCGCGCCGACGTCTACTCGCTGGGCTGCGTGCTCTACGCGGCGCTGACCGGGGCACCGCCGTTCCCGCGCGGGACCGTCCCCGCCACGCTGCTCGCGCACCTGCGCGACGCGCCTGCGCAACCGTCCGCCGCCGGCGCCGAGCCGCAGTTCGACCGCGTCATCGCGCGCGCGCTCGCCAAGGCGCCCGGCGACCGCTACCCGTCGGCCGGCGACCTCGGTCGCGCAGCCCTGGGAGCGGCGCGCGGCGAACCGGTCACCGAGACCGAGCGGACCGTCGCGGTCGGGCCGGCCGCTCCCGTCGCGCCCTCGGCGCCGACCGCCGTGATCGCACCGATCGAACCGGCGCCGCGAGCCCATGCCAGCGCACCGCGGACGCCGACCGCCCCCACCTCGATCGCACGGCCGCCGGCGCAACTCAAGCGGCCCGCCACCCGACGCCGGCGCAAGCTCAACCGCCGCGCGCTCGCCGCGGCGCTCGGCCTGCCGCTCGCCGGGATCGCGACGACGGCCGCGATCATGCTGCTGTCCGGCGACGAGCAGAACGCCGCCGCCGCGGAGACGGCGCCGCTCGCCGTCGGCGAGGTGCGCGCGGTCGCCGAGGCCTTCGCCGAGGCCTACGAGACCGAGGACGGTGCCGCGCTCGGCCGGCTGCTGACGAGCGACGTCACGCGCGTGCTGCCCGATGGCACGGTCACGGGACGCGACGCGGTCGTGACCCAGTACGAGAGCCAGTTTCGCGCGAACGCGACGCAGAGCTACGAGCTCGAGAACCTCGACGTGCGCGGTGGCCGCGCCGGACGCGCCGCCGGCGACTACCGCGTCCGCCGCGCCGGGCGCTCCTCGATCGAGGGGAAGATCGTGCTCGGCGTCGTGCGCGACCGCGGCCGCACGCGGATCGCCCTGATCGCCGTCACGCCGCGCAGTTGAGCAGCTGGCGACGTCGCGGACGCTCGCGGTGTGCTTTTCAACCGCTGAGCGGTTGAAAAGCGCACCGCCACGCGCCTCGTGACGTCCACGCGGCCTCACGCACTCAGCAGCGCCTGGCGACGACGACGTCGACCACCCCACCGCGGCGAACCCGCGTCCCGGGCTCCGGCTCCTGCTCGCAGACGACGCGCTCGCCCGGCCGCAGCGCGTCGAACAGCCCGCCGCCGCGCTCGACGTCGGGGCGCAGGCCGAGCGGCTCGAGGCGCTCCTCGAGCTCGTCCTCGGCGAGCCCCGCGAGATCGGGCACCGACACGAGGATGTCGCGCGTCACGCGCAGCGCGGCGAGCGCCGGCCGGCGACGCGGCGCGGCGGCGATCACGTCGATCACGTTGGCACCCGGCTCCAGCGGCACGACGGCGGTGAAGCTGCCCTCCGTCACGAGCGCCGGACGACCGAGCACCGTCACCTCGCTGGCGCGCGGGCTGACCTGGCCGCGCACGTCGACCGTCCCGCCGCGGATCGTCGCGCCGTCGGCGGGTGCGCTGACCTCGAGTTGCACGCGCTCGGCGAGTGGCGCCGGCGGGGAGTCGCCGCCACCGCAGCCGGCGAGCAGGGCGGCGGCCACCGCAAGGCAGCCAAGCAGAGACAGCGAGTGCACGGTCGGATGAGGCTAAGCGATGGCCTCGCCGAGACGCAGGATCCCGCGGCGCCGAGGATCGCACCGCGCGCACCGGGCGACGGGGCAGCCGGGCCTACGAGGACGGCGACCGCGGCCCGAAGCGAACCGTGAAGCGCGCGCCGCCGAGCGGCGACTCGCCGACCGAGATCGTCGCGTCGTGTGCGCGTACCTGCTGATCGACGAGCGCCAGCCCCAGACCCGAGCCCGGCACCGTCGTACCCTCGGCGCGCACGAACGGCTCGAAGATCCGCTCGTGTTCGGCCAGCTCGACGCCGTCGCCGTCGTCGTCGATCGACAACGCCGGTCCGTCGGCCGACAGCGTCACGCCGACCGTGCCGCCACCGTGGCGCGCGGCGTTGACGATGAGATTGTCGACGAGGATCCGTAGCCCCGGGGCCCAGCCGCGCACGTACACCGACTCCGCGGGCAGCGCGCAGGACCAGGTCACGCCCGGATGGCGCGAGCGCGCGGCGGCGAGTGCGACGCCGACGAGATCGGTCAGCTCGACGTCGGTGCGCTGCAGCGGCGTCGAGTCGCCGCGCGCGAGCCCCTGCAGCCCGTCCAGCAGGGCGACGAGGCGGCGGTTCTCCGACAGCGCGTCGGCGACCATCTCCGCGCGTTGACGCTCGGGCATCTCGGGGTGGCGGCTGAGCGCCGACAGGTTCGCCAGCACGCTCGTCAGCGGCGTGCGCAGCTCGTGCCCGGCGTCGGTGGTGAAGCGCCGCGTCGCGGCCAGCGCGCGCTCGCGATCGGCCGCCGATCGACCCAGACGGGCGAGCATCTCGTTGAAGCTCGCGGCCAGCGAGCGCAGCTCGGCCGGCCCGTCGTCGCCGGGCACGCGACGATCGAGATCCTCGGTCCCGGCGATCCCCGCGGTCGCGGCGCGCAGGCGGCGCAGCGGGCGCAGCAGCAGCTCGGCGCTCAACCAGACGCCGAGCCCAGCGATGAGCAGTGCCCCGAGCCCGAACGCCAGCAGGCGCCGGTTGAGATCTGACAGCCTGCGCTCCGTTGGCTCGAGCGACGTCGTGACCTCCAATCGCGCCAGCCCTCCGAGCGCATCGAGCGTGATCGCATACGAGCGGTAGCGCTCGTCGCCGACCTCGAACGTCTGCAGCCCGTCGCGCTGCGCGGGCCGCCCCGGCGGAGGTGGCCGTCCGAACGCCGGCAGCTCGCGCCCGTCGAGCAGCAGGCGCAGCGAGATGCCCGTCGCCGACAGGACGTTGTCCAGGCGCTGGTCACCGGGCGGCAGCTCCTGCTCGACCGCCGCAAGCGCCGTCTCGCGCGACAGCTCGACGGTTCGCACGAGCCGATCGTCGAGCGCTGCGCGCTCGGAGCGGTCGACGTAGCGGGCGACGACGATCCCGGCGCCGGCCAGCACGCCCGCGAGGACGATCGTGATGCCGAGGGTGAGACGACCTCGAAGGCTGCGCACGCCAGCAGCGAATCAGACCTGCAGGATGAAGCCGACGCCGCGCACGGTCTGCAGCACGCGCACCTCGCCACCGGCCTCGAGCTTGCGGCGCAGGTAGCCGACGAAGACGTCGGCGATGTTGGTGCCGGGATCGAACGAGTAGCCCCACACCTCGTCGTGCAGGCGCGCACGGTCGATGACCTCGCCGGGATGGCTCATGAACAGGCGCAGCAGCTCGAACTCGCGCCGCGTCAGCCCGAGCTCGCGCTCACCGCGGCGCGCGAGGTGCGAACGCGAGTCGAGCGTCAGGTCGCCGACGGTCAGCACGGCGTCGGGCGGCGTCGGGCGGCGGCGCAGCAGGGCGTGCAGCCGCGCGGTGACCTCCTCGAGCGCGAACGGCTTGACGACGTAGTCGTCGGCGCCCGCCTGCAGGCCGCGCACGCGCTCGTCGACGTCGTCGCGCGCCGACAGCACGCAGACCGGGACGTCGTCGCCGCGCGCGCGCAGCTGGCGCAGGACCTCCAGGCCATCGAGGTCCGGCATCGAGAGGTCGAGCAGGATCACCGCCGGGGCGACCGACTGCACCGCCGCCAGCGCTGCCCGCCCGCCCGATGCGCGCACGACGCGAAACCCCTCCAGCTCCAGGCCGGCGCCGACGGCGCGCCGGATCGCGGCGTCGTCGTCGACGAGCAGCACGACGGGCCCGACGGGCCCGTCATCCACGCTTGACGACCTCGCAGTCACGCGCGACCGTGTCGATCCGATCGGCGAACACGCGGTCGTACCCCCTGCCACAGTTGATCCGGTCGCGCACGCCGTCGATCGCCTGGATCGTGTCGTTGCCGTCGCCGCCGAAGACGACGTCCGCTCCGCCGCGGGCGTCGATCTTGTCGTTGCCGGCGCCACCGAGCAGCGTGTCGTTGCCGGGACCGCCGACGAGCGTGTCGTTGCCGGCGTCGCCGACGAGCGTGTCGTCGCCCGCGCCGCCGTACAGCCGGTCGTTGCCGGGGCCGCCGATGAGCGTGTCGTCGCCGGCACCGCCGTACAGCCGGTCGTTGCCGCGGCCACCGTAGAGCGTGTCGTTGCCGCGGCCGCCGTAGAGCTGGTCGTTGCCACCCCCGCCGCGCAGCTCGTCGTCGCCGTCGCGCCCGTAGATCCTGTCGGGTCCATTCGTCCCGACGAGCTTGTCGGGGCCGTTCGTGCCTCTCAGCACCGGCGCCGCGATCGCCGTCGCAGCGCCCGCAAGAATCGCGATCGCGAGCACGACAAGCACGGAGCGCGGATGCATCGGCACATGCTGACGCAGCAGGACGGTGGCGCGCTACCCCAAGTGGCGCTCTCATCGAGTTCTCACCCCGGCGAGCGGCTGCGCGCCCGCTGCTGATCCGCTGGCCATGTTCCCTGCGCTCTCAGGTAGAGCGGCCCCCACGGACCGCCACCCCCCATGAGCGCGCCCGGGGCACCGGATTGCGCCGGAACGGAGCCCGCATGTCCGACGTCAACAACCTGCTGTTCGAAACGATCGACCGTCAGAACGCCCATGAGTCGGCGAGCACGCGCCGCACGCTCGTCAAGACGACCGCGGCCGCGCTGGGCTCGATGGGTCTGCTCGGCTACGCCTCGCAGGACGCGTTCTCGCAGATCAGGACCGACTCGGCCAACTCGGTCGAGAACATCACGACGGTCGCCGCCACGGCGGAGGTGCTCGCGACGATCGTCAACACGGTCGGCGCCGAGCGGCTCGGCGGCCAGATGGATGCCGTCACCCTGCGCAACGTCCGCGCGGCGGCCCAGCAGGAGAAGAACCACTACGAGCTGCTGACCTCGAGCACCGTCGGTGGCACGCCCGCGACGACGACGATCCACGTGCCCGACGAGGTCTTCTCCTCGCCTGAGGCGCTGCTCACGACGCTCGTCGTCGGCGATCAGGTGTTCATCAACGCCTATCTGCTCGCGACGACCGTCTTCGCGCGCCAGGGCAACCTGATGGGCTCCCAGTTCGCGCGCTACTCGGCGGAGATCATGGCGACCGAGGCCGTCCACCGCGCGCTGGCGCTGCAGTCGCTCGGCAAGCTCGGCAACGACCGCGTGTACGCGAAGTTCGGGCAGCGCGAGGAGACGACCGGCCTGCCGACCACAGGCTCCGCCGGCTTCTTCAGGATCCTCGACGCGGTCGCGGTGCTCGAATCGGCCGGATTCGGCTTCGGCAAGGCTGGCTCAAAGCCCGGGACGGCGTTCACGTACGCCGAAGTCGCCGCGCGCACGCCGTCCGATCCGGATGTGAACACGATCACGATCCGCTGACCCAGCAGTCGAGAACGGCCTAGTAGGCGCGTAAACACTCATCTGTTCATTGCGATTGAACACCGTTCGTTCGGCCCTAACGCCGATGTCGTGACGATAGGCACGGATAGGCCGACCCGAATCAGCTGAGGCTCCAGACAGATCGATTGGCGGAGCCTCACGCACCGCCAAGCAGGAAGGGCGCCTCTTCCCCGTGGCGCCCTTTCTGCGTTCGGGGCCACTCCCGTCAGGCCGCCGCCGCGAAGACCGCGTGCGATGCAGTCACGTTCTTGAAGCTCCGCGCGCCGCGTTCGGCGATCCTGACCCCCGCCCGGGAGATCAGCTCGCGCGTGCGCAGGCTCAGCAGGATCTCGCCGGAGCCGGCAGCATCGGCGACGCGCGCGGCGACGTTGACGGTCGCGCCGTACCAGTCGGCGCCACGCCGCACGGCGCTGCCGGAGTGCACGCCGATCCGCAGTGACGGGCACCAGACCTCGTCCTCGAGCTCGCGCCGCAGTCGCAGCGCCAGCGCGACGAGCAGCGCGGCGTCGTCGCTGTGGATCATGACGGCGTCGCCGAGGTTCTTGACGACGTCGCAGCCGTAGCGTGCCGCCATCAGTCCGGCCTTGGCCTGAAACGCGACGGCCACGTCCGCCGCGGCATCGTCGCCGACGCGCTCGGTGAAGGCCGTGAAGCCGACGAGGTCGGCGAAGAGGAAGGTGTGCTCACGCTTGGCGTCCATCTGCCTCCTTGGGCGTGAGGCTGGCATGAACGACGTGCAGCCGGTGCGCCGGCCGCCCGTTCGGCATCGCCGAACGATGTGCGTCAGGGCCGCGTGACGGTCCAGCGCAACGGGCGCAGCGGATCGGGCTCGTAGACGCAGAAGGTCCCGGTCCGCACGCCTTGGTCGAGCTCGGCCCCGAGCCGTGCGTCGTAGCCGGCGATCCGCTTGAGCGTCGAGCGGAGCGCGCGCGTGACGTTGATGCGCGCGCGTTCGGCGTGTGATCCCGTCTGCCGGTCGCGGCCGCCGATCCCGACCGCGTTGGACAGCTCGCGACCCACGAACTCGAGCTCGGCGCGAGCCCGCCGGGCCCGCTCCTCGTCACGACGCGACTCGGCCTTGGCGAGCTGGCGCTCCAGCGCGGCGATGCGGCCGCGGTACTCCTCCTTGGCCTTCGTGTCGAGCGCAGGCCCGGCACCGCCCTGGACGCCGAAGCGACCAGCCGTCTCCTGCCCACCGGAACGCTCGACGACGGGGCCGACCGGTGCCGCGCCGTCGACCGCCGCGACGAGATCGAGGCTATAGACCTCGCTGCCCGGGCGCTCGAGCAGCAGCGCGAGCAGGCGCACGCCGCGGCCGTCCTTGAGGTGCGTCGTGCGCCCGCGGCAGGTGATCGTCCAGACGTCACCGACCCGGCACAGCGTGGCCTCGTCCGCCGGGCTGGCCGGGGCGGCCGGGGCCGGCGTGCGGCTCGGCAGGCCCGGTCCGGCGACGGCGGTCAGCTCCTCGCGCAACGCCAGCGCACGCTGACCGATCCAGACGAGGCCGAGCTCGTCGCAGCTGCCGGCGACGTCCTCCAGCAGCTGCTCGGCACGCGCGTGGGCAACCGCGCCACCGTCGCGCACGAGCACCGCGGCCTCCTCGACGTCGATCCGCATCGCGCTCGCCCGAGCACCGTCGCGCGTCGCGCGAACGCGGGCCGCGGCGAGCTGCTCGAGTGCCTCGGCGTCGGAGCCGGCGACCCGCGCGAGGATGCCGAGCCACATCTCGACCGGACCGAGGAAGGCGACCGTCGGCAGCACGACGTTACGGCCGGCGAACGGCGCGAGCTTGGCCTGCAGCTCGCGTGCCCGATCGCGCAGATCCAGCGCGGCGACCGCCTCGGTGAGGAGTGCCATCGCGGCGAGCCAGAGGTTGTCGCGCGGCAGCGCCGCGAAGTCGTCGGCGGCGAGCCGGTCGAACTCCAGCAGGGCCTCCTCGTGGCGGCCGGCGTCGGCGAGGCCGGCCGCGAGCGCTGCTCGCCAGCACGGCATCGCCGGTGCGTTGGCCGCGAAGACGCGCGCGATATCGCCGATATCGCGCGGGCCGTGCTGCAGCCAGGTCAGCACGACCCCCTGAGAATGGACGGTGATCGGCACGGTCGAGTCCGGCAACTCGCCGGCGAGCGGCGCGACGTCGTCCATCAGGCGCTGAGCTTCCGCGAACCGCGCCTGCAGCGCGGCACGGCGAGCCCGGTGCAGCGGGACGAACGCGGCAGCGCGCGGGTCGCGCGCCTCGCGCGCGAGGCGCTCGAGCGTCTCGATCGCCATGTCCGCACCGGCGATGTCGTCGAGCTCGAGCAGCACGTCGATGTGACGGCTGCGCGCGGCCAGCGACATCAGCGTCTCGCCGGCGGCGTCGCTGAGCTCGAACAGCTCGCGCAACCACTCGCGGCCACGCTCGGTGGCGTCCGGCCCGCAGGTCGCCAGCTGCGCCGAGCTCAGCGCGATCGCCAGCGTCGTGGCGTCGCCCGACCGCCGCGCGATCCGCAACGCCTCGGCCGCGAGCTTCGCACGACGCTCGGCAGCGTCCGACCAGTACAGCGCGACCGCCAGCGAGCCGAGCAGACGCACGCGCATGAGATCGTCGCTGTCGCCGATCCGCTCGAGCGCCTCGACGAGCAGGGCGACATGGGCATCGTCGACGTGTCCCGCCGTCAGCGCGAACGGGGCGAAGCCCAGCGCGGCACGAGCGAAGATCTCGTCGGCGGCGATCGCGCGGGCGGCGGCGACCGCCAGCTCGAACGTCGCACGAGCCGCCGGACGGCCCGCCCGCGACTGTGCCGTGCCGAGCCCGAGCAGCAGACCGGCGCGGCGCTGCACGTCGGGGTCCATCCGCTCGTGGGCCTCGAGGGCGCGGCTGAACAGCTCGGCGGCCTGCTCGAAGGCGAGCGTGTCGAGCGCGCGCTGGGCGGCGCGCTCGGCATAGTCGACGGCCTTGCCGATGTCGCCGCGCATCGACGCCGACAGGAACTGATGGGCGAGCTCGGGCAGGTGCGCGTCGATCGCACCGCGGTAGACGTGCTCGAGCGCTTCGCCGACGACCCGATGGGTGCCCATGCGGGCGGCGGCCGTCATCCCGGCGACAAGCGTGTCGCCGATCAGTCCGTGGCCGAAGCGGTACTGGCCGATCGTCCCCGGTTCGGCCACGACCAGACCCAGCGCGGCGGCGGCGTCCAGCGCGGCCAGGACGCCGTCGCGCGCCAGCGGCGACGCGTGCTCGAGCGTGGCGAGGTCGAACGAGCGTCCGACGATCGCGGCCAGCTCGAGTGTCTGGAGATGCGCCTCGACCAGCGGCTCCAGACGCCGGCGGATCGTCTCGCGCACGCCGTCGGGCAACGGCAGCCGGTCGGGCGGGTCCTCCAGCCGTCCGTCGGCGAGCAGCAACGCGAGCACCTCGCGCGCGAAGAACGGGTTGCCCTCGGTGACGCCATGGACAGCGTCGACGAGTGCGCGCGCTGGCGCAACGCCGCTGGTCTGCTCGATCAGCCTCCCGACGTCCTCGCGCGCGAGTCCGCCGAGCACGAGGCGGCGCCCGGCGCGGACGATGTTCTGCAGCGCCAGCTGGGCCTCCCAGGTGCGTTCGGGCACGCGCTGGTGCATCGTCACGACGAGCAGCACGGCCGCGTCGCGCAGCATCCGCGAGACGAAGTCCAGCGCGACGAGCGAGCCCTCGTCGACGGCCTGCAGGTCGTCGATCAGGATCACGACCGGGCCGCTCGCGCTGCGCGCGCGCAGCAGCGCGACGAGCGCGTCGAAGAGCGCGAAGCGCGCAATGTCGGGGTCGTCGTGATTGGGCCCCGGGAGCCTGGCGGCCGGCAGCCGCTCGGCGATCTCCGGGGCCAGCCGCAGCAGCTCGTCGGCGGCCGCACCGAGCTCGCGGCGCAGCGTCTCGCCGTCGAGCTCCTGCGCGAGGCCGCGTACGACCTCCACCCAGGGCCAGTACGCCGGCGCGGCGCGCCCCCAGCCACGCGTCCAGATCACGCGCGCCCCATTGCTCGCGGCATACTCCGCCAGGGCGCCCGCCAGCCGCGTCTTGCCGACGCCCGGATCGCCCAGCACGAGGTGCACGCCGCCGCGCCCGCGGCAGGCATCGTCGAACGCGTCGCACAGCTCGCGAAGCTCGCGGACGCGTCCGACCAGCGGACCTTCGCCTGACGACCGTTGGTCAGTCATCACCGTTGGATTGGACAGCGCTCCCCCGATAGGAGGCCTGACCTTACCGATTGGTCGCGATCCGCACGTGCGCGGATCCGGCTAGCGGGAAACCTCCCAGCGCAGCGTCACACCGGGATCCGGCTCATAGGCGCATGACGCGCCCGTGCGGACCGCGCCGCGCAGCAGGTGGCCGAGCTCCGGCTCGTGCTCGGCGATCCGCCGCACCGCCGCCTTGAGCGCCCGCGTGACGTTGACGCGCGCCCGCTCGCCGGCGGCGCTCGTCGCGCCGTCCAGCGCGGCAACGTCGACGGCGAGCTCCTCGAGCTGCTCGCGCACGCGCGAGATGCGCTCGGGGTCGTTGAACGCCTGCGCCTCCGCAAGCTCCTCGCGCAGGTCCCCGGCGCGCGCGCGATGCCGGGCGAGCGTCGCGGCGGTCCGGTCACCTTGCCCGCCGGCGACGGCGTTCGCCAGCGCGACGGCGGAGATCGCGTCGCCGGGACGCTCGAGCAGCGTCGCGAGGTGGTGCAGGCCCTTGGCGTCCTGCAGGCACAGGCTGCGCCCGTCGTAGTCCAGCAGCCAGACATCCTGCTCGCGGCGCAGCTCGGCTCGCGGCGCGTGCAGGCGACCGGGGGACGTCGCCTCCTCGAGACGCGCGAGCAGCGCGTCGGCCCGCTTCGCCGCGCCGTCCATTCGCATCCGCACGGCGTCCTGCGCGACGCCGTGCACGAGCTCCCGCCCGCGCCGCGCATCGCCGGGCGCGGCGCGGCGCGCGAGCACCTCGGCCGCGTCGAGCGCCGTCAGCACGACCGTCGGGCGCGCGCCCATCCGCTCGGCCGCCGAGCGCGCGGTCTCGAGATGGCCGAGCGCCCGCTCGTCCTCCCCGGTCGTCATCGCCAGCTGACCGAGATAGCGGGCGACGGGACCCAGGTAGGCCGCCCCCATCGACACGACGTTGCGGCCCTCGTACGGCGCCAGCAGCTCGTAGAGGCGCCGCGCCCGCGGAACGTCGCCGAGCACCGTGCACAGCTCTGCGAGCAGGGACATCGCGACGAGCCAGAGCGCGTCGCGCGGGATGTCGGCGAAGTCGGCGGCCGCGAGCCGCTCGAGCTCACGGCGCGCCTCGTCCTCGCGTCCGAGCTCGGCGAGCACGAGCGCGAGACCACAGCGCCAGCGCCGCATCGCGGGCAGGCGATCGGCGTTGCGGCGCACGAGCGGCTCGAGGTCAAGATGACGACCCTGCGTGCGGCGCACGAGAAAGGTCTGCGCGTCGGCGATGATCGGCGCGATCGATCCCGGGATCCCGCGCGAGCGGTCGACCGCCTCGGCGGTGTAGCGCTCGGCCGCGGCGAAGTCGCCGCGCAGCTGGGCGGCCATCGCGCGGTGTAGCGGGTCATGGACGAGCATGCGCGGCTGGCCGAGCCGGCGGGCGGCCGCCCCGAAGGCCTCGATCTCGTCGTCGGCGCGCACCGGGTCGTCGAGCTCGAGCAGCAGGCTGATGCGCCACAGGCGCACCTGCATGCCCAGCTCCGCGTCGTTGGAGCGCTCGCACAGCTCGAGCGCTTCGAGCGAGATCGGCAGCCCGCGCGTCACGGTGTCCGGACCCCAGACCGCGACGAAGCCCTGCGCGAGCGCGAAGGCCAGCGTGCGGTCGGCCAGCGTGCGATGGGCCTGCGAGTCGCGCGCCGCCTCGCCGGTGTAGATCGCGCGCGCGAGCTCCAGCGCCTCGTCGACGAGCTGCTCGCGGCGCTCGCGCTGCGGCGACCAGTACAGGGCAAGGGCGAGCTGTACGCGCAGGCGGCAGCGCAGCCCGTCGACGGTCGCCTGCCGCAGCGGTTCGCCGGGCGTCATCGCGTCGAGGCGACCAAGCGCCTCCTCGATCGTCGTCACGAGCTCGGGCTCGACGAGCCCGGGCGAGAACGCGCCAAGCGTGCTGGCCAGCGCGGTCTGCGCGAGACGCTCGGGATCGTCGAGACGACGGGCGTACTCGCCCGCGGCGCGCAGCGCGCTCAGCGCGCCGTCGATCTCGCCGGCACGCATGCGCGCCTCGCCCAGCCCCTGCCACAGCTGCCAGGTGCGCGGCTCGTCGGCGGGCAGCGCAGCGGCGACGTCGATCGCGCGCTCGTACAGCCGCATCGCCTCCTCGTAGGCGAACTGGCCGACCGCGCGCTGTGCCGCGCGGGCGGCGTACCGCACCGCCTGCTCGGCGGTGCCCGTGGTCGCGGACTGCAGGTAGTGGTGGGCGATCTGCGACAGGTGCGGCTCGAGATCGTCGCCGTGGATCTGCTCGAGCGTCTCGGCGACGGCCCGGTGCAGCTGCGCGCGACGGGTCGTGGCGAGGCCCTCCAGCAGCGTGTGACGGACGAGCGCGTGGGCGAAGGTGAAGCTGCCGGGATCGCGCGCCGCGCTGAGGATCCCGCTGCGCAGGGGCAGCTCCAGCCAGCCCAGCACCGTCGCCGGCGGCTCGTCGAGCACGCCGGCGAGCGTCCCGAGGCGAAACTCGCCACCGATCACGGCGGCCGCGCAGAGCGCGTCGAGCACCGACGGCTCCAGTGGAGCGAGGCGGCGGCGAATCGCGTCGCGCACGCCGTCGGGCAGCGGCAGCGTGCGATCCGCGGCGGCGCCGTCGCTCAGGCGCCCCTGCCGTGCCAGCAGCTGCACGATCTCGTCGACGAAGAACGGGTTCCCGCCGGTCGCCCGGTGCACGGCGGCGACGAGCTGCGGTGCGATCGCCTCCGGCTCCTCGCCGCCCAAGCCACGCGCTCGCGCCGCCGCCAGCAGGCCGACGTCGTCGCGATCGAGTCCCTCCAGCGGCAGCCGCGTGGCCGCTCTCGCCAGGCCGCCGAGCGCCGACGCGAGCTCCGGGCGCGCGTGTGCCTCGGCATGCCGGTAGGCGGCGATCACGAGCAGCGGGGCGTCGGGCAGCGCCCGCGCGACGAACTCCAGCGCCAGCAGCGACGAGGCGTCGGCCCAGTGCATGTCGTCGAGGACGACGACGAGCGGGCGCTGCTCGGCGGCGGCGGCAAGCAGCGTCGCGAGCGCGTCGAACAGCCGGAAGCGCGCCTGGTCGGAGTCAAGCTCCGACGGCTGTGCGGGCGGGCCGAGCGCGTCGCCCAGCTCGGGCAGCAGGCCGGCGATCCATGGCGCGGCCGCGCCGAGCGCGTCGCGCAGCAGCGCGAGGTCGACGCGCCGGCCGACGGTGCGTCCGATCTGCACCCACGGCCAGTAGGCAGGTGCGCCGCCGCCGTCCCAGCACGTGCCCCACGCCCAGGCCGCGTCACGCGCCGCCGCGTGCTCGACGAACTCGCGCGCGAGCGCCGTCTTGCCGATGCCCGGCTCGCCCGTCAGCAGGACGAGGCCGCCGCGGCCGGCGAGCGCGTCCTCGAGCGCCGTGTGGAGCTGCGCGAGCTCGCGCTCGCGCCCAACCAGGCTCGGCCCGTGGCGGTCGATCATGCCTGCCCCTTGCACCCGTGTGCCTCCCGCCCGACAGAGTAGTGACCGTCCGCAAGGGCCTCCCGAGACGCACGTGGCACGGCACGAGCGCCGACGGTCGCGGATAGTCCCAGACGGACTCGCTCATCGCGTCCTCACCACGTCCGTCGCGCCCGGGCTGCCACACTCATGGATTCGTTCCCCGCTCGTGCTGGGATCATCGCTTCACCCCGACCGCCCCGCCCCGCCCCTCCGGAGATCTGCCGCTTGCCCACGAACAGCTTCGACGCCCGCAGCACCCTCACCGTGGGAGCGCGCACGGTCGAGCTCTTCCGCCTCGATGCGCTCACTCCTCGCTTCGACATCGCGCGCCTGCCGTTCTCGCTGAAGATCCTGCTCGAGAACCTGCTGCGCACGGAGGGCAACGGATCGGTGACGGCTGCGGACATCGAGGCGCTGGCCGGCTGGGACCCGGCCGCGGTTCCGTCCGAGGAGATCGCCTTCACCCCGGCGCGCGTCGTGATGCAGGACTTCACCGGCGTGCCGGCGGTCGTCGACCTCGCCGCGATGCGCGACGCGATGGCCGACATGGGCGGCGACCCGGCGCTGATCAACCCGCTCGTCCCCGCCGAGCTCGTCATCGACCACTCCGTCCAGGTCGACGCCTTCGGCACGCGCGACGCGTTCACGCGCAACGCCGAGCGCGAGTTCGAGCGCAACGAGGAGCGCTACGCGTTCCTGCGCTGGGGCCAGACGGCCTTCGACAACTTCGCCGTCGTGCCGCCCGACACCGGGATCGTCCACCAGGTCAACCTCGAGTACCTCGCGCGCGTCGTGTTCGTCGACGAGGGAGACGGATCGCGGCCACCGCTCGCGTACCCCGACACGCTCGTCGGGACCGACTCGCACACGACGATGATCAACGGCCTCGGCGTGCTCGGCTGGGGGGTCGGCGGGATCGAGGCCGAGGCGGCGATGCTCGGCCAGCCGATGCCGATGCTGATCCCCGAGGTCGTCGGCTTCAAGCTGCGCGGCTCGCTGCCCGAGGGCGCGACCGCGACCGACCTCGTGCTGACCGTCACCGAGATGCTGCGCGAGCGCGGCGTCGTCGGCACCTTCGTCGAGTTCTACGGCCAGGGGCTCGCCTCGCTGCCGCTCGCCGACCGCGCGACGATCGGCAACATGAGCCCGGAGTTCGGCTCGACCTGCGCGATCTTCCCGATCGACGCCGAGACGCTGCGCTACCTCGAGTTCTCCGGCCGGCCGGCGGAGCTGATCGAGCTCGTCGAGGCGTACGCGCGCGAGCAGGGCCTGTGGCACGACGAGAGCTCGCCCGAGCCCGTCTACTCGGACACGATCGCGCTCGACCTCGGCGACGTCGTCCCGTCGCTGGCGGGCCCGCGCCGCCCGCAGGACCGCGTCGCGCTGAGCGAGGCGCAGGCGGCGTTCCGGATCGCGCTGAAGGACTTCTCCCCGGCGCAGGACGGCGACGCCGAGGAGGCGGCGCTCGGCGACACGATCGAGTTCGACGCGCTGTCGTTCCCCGCCTCGGACCCGCCGACGTACACCGACCGCGAGGGGATCCGCCCGCCCGAGCACGCGACCGACGCCGACCATGCCGCCGAGATCGCCGCTGCGCGCGAGGCTCCCCCGGTCGACAACAGCGTCCCGATCGTCATCGACGGCAGCGCGACCCGGCTTGACAACGGCCACGTCGTGATCGCCGCGATCACCTCCTGCACGAACACCTCCAACCCGTCGGTGATGCTCGCCGCGGGCCTGCTCGCACGCAACGCCGTCGCGCGCGGCCTCGAGTCCAAGCCGTGGGTCAAGACGTCGCTCGCGCCGGGCTCGAAGGTCGTCACGAAGTACCTCGACCACGCCGGCCTGACCGGCGACCTCGAGGCGCTCGGCTTCCACCTCGTCGGCTACGGCTGCACGACCTGCATCGGCAACTCGGGTCCGCTGCCGCGCGCCGTCTCCGAGGCCGTCGCCGAGCACGACCTCGCCGTCGTCTCGGTGCTGTCGGGCAACCGAAACTTCGAGGGCCGCATCAATCCCGACGTGAAGATGAACTACCTCGCCTCGCCGCCGCTCGTCGTCGCCTACGCGCTGGCGGGCTCGATGGACGCCGACATCGTCAACGAGCCGATCGGCGTCGATCGCGACGGCGTCGACGTCTACCTGCGCGAGCTGTGGCCGTCGGGCCAGGAGGTCGGCGAGACGGTCGAGCGCGCGGTGCGCTCCTCGATGTTCCGCTCCTCGTACGACAACGTCTTCGCCGGTGACGAGCGCTGGAACTCGCTCGACGTGCCGACCGGCGACCGCTTCGCCTGGGACGAGTCGTCGACCTACGTCCACCTGCCGCCGTACTTCGAGGGGATGCCCGCCGAGCCGGGGCCCGTCGCCGACGTGCACGGGGCTCGCGTGCTGGCGCTGCTCGGCGACTCCGTCACGACCGACCACATCTCGCCGGCGGGCTCGATCAAGCCCGACTCGCCGGCTGGCCTCTACCTGCAGGAGCACGGCGTCGTGCCGCGCGAGTTCAACTCCTACGGCGCGCGACGCGGCAACCACGAGGTGATGGTGCGCGGCACGTTCGCGAACATCCGCCTGCGCAACCAGCTCGCTCCGGGCACCGAGGGGGGCGTGACGCGCAAGTTCCCCGAGGACGTCCAGATCTCGATCTACGACGCGGCGCTCGCGTACATCGCCGAGGGCACGCCGCTGGTCGTGCTCGCCGGCACGGAGTACGGCTCGGGCTCGTCGCGCGACTGGGCGGCCAAGGGCACGAGACTGCTCGGCGTGCGGGCCGTCCTCGCGCAGTCCTTCGAGCGCATCCACCGCTCGAACCTGATCGGGATGGGCGTCCTGCCGTTGCAGCTGCCCGCCTCGGCGGCCGACCTCGGGCTGACCGGCGAGGAGGTCTTCTCGATCACCGGCCTGGCCGATGCGATGAACGCCGGCGAGCCGGTGCCCGCCGAGGTCACCGTGCATGCGGACGAGCGCGAGCTCAGGGCGCGCGTGCGGATCGACACGCCGCAGGAAGCGCAGTACTTCCGCCACGGCGGCATCCTGCAGTACGTGCTGCGCCAGCTGCGCGACCGCTGACGTCCGACACGCCTCCGCGCCACGGGTGGGACGCCGGCCTTTCGTCACACCTCCACGCCTGAGTTGACACGAACGCGCGTTGTTCCGTCACACGCTCGGCGCGAGCATCGCTGGCCATGGCGGGGTCTTCGAATCAGCGTCCAAATGGTGGACGCGCAGGCGAAGACCCCCTCGACCAGCGGATCGCCGACCGCGCCCGGCGTCAGCACGCGGTCGTCGCGGTGCGGCAGATCGTCGAGCTTGGGCTGTCGGCGAGCGCTGTTCGCAGCCGTGTCGCCGTCGGCCGGCTGCACCGCGTGCATACGGGCGTGGTGGCACTCGTGCCACCGGCGTTGCTGACCCGCAAGGGCCGCATCGCGGCCGCAACCCTCGCGTGTCGTCCGGGCAGCGCGGCGTCGCATCGCGCGGCGGCGTTCCTGCGCGAGCTGCGCCTGCGCGGCCGCGGCTGGATCGACGTGACGACCCCAGGCTCGCCAGGACACCGGCGCGCCGACGGCATTCGCGTGCACTGCGGCGCGACGCTCGCCAAGCGCGACGTCGAGGAGGTCGACGGCATCCCCTGCACGACGCTCGCGCGGACGCTGCTCGATATCGCCGAGGACGCCACGCAGCGCGAGGTCGAGCGGGCGCTCGACCGCGCCGCCGAGCTGCGGGTGCTCGACGTGAGCGCGATCGGCGACGTCCTGCAGCGCGCCGACGGACGCCGCGGCGCGGCGCTGCTGCGCGCGGTCCTGGCCGACCACCGGGCCGGCAGCACGCTGACGCGCAACGAGCTCGAAGAGCTGTTCCTCGCGATCGGCCGCGCCGAGGGCGTCGCGCCGGACGCCGTCAACGCCTGGATCCCCTACCCGGACGGCGGCGGCGCGGAGGGCGACTTCGTCTGGCACGGGCAGCGGCTCGTCGTCGAGGTCGACGGGCGCGACGTGCATACGACGCGCCGCGCCTTCGAGCACGACCGGCGGCGCGACCAGCGGCTCATGCTGCTCGGCTGGCGCGTCGTGCGCTTCACCTGGCGCCAGGTGACGTTCGATCGCGCCTACGTGGCCACGACGCTGCGCGGGTTGCTCAGCGCGCGCCGCGAGGCACCGGGATCTCCACCTTCAGGCGCTTGATCATGCGGTCGATCCGGCGGGCGATATCGGTCGGCTCGAGCCCCAGCGTCTGGGCCATCTCGGTGAGCGGCGTGCTGTCGAGCGTCATGCCGAGGATCGGTAGGTCGTCGGCGCTGAGCTTCGCTCCGGCCTGGTCGAGCAGCTCGCGCGAGATCGGCGGCAGGACGCGCTCGCCGCGGCTGACGCGGCGGATCGCGTCGTACAGCTCGTTGGCGGGAGCCGCCTTGCTGACGAGCCCGTCGACGCCCGCCAGCAGCGCGGGGATCGTCAGCGACGCGTCGGCGTAGGCCGAGTACAGCAGGACCGCGGGGGCCAGCAGCTCGCGCTTGATGCGGCGACAGACGACGAGCCCGTCGTGCTCGGGCAGGTGGTAGTCGAGCACGACGACGTCGGGCTTCGTGCGGTGCAGCGCCGGCCAGAGGTCATGGACCGACGCGGCGGCGTCGAGCGGGACCATGCCCGGCTCGGCGCGGAGCACGGCGGTCAGGCCGGCGCGCAGCGCCGGGTGGTCGTCGACGATGAGGATGCGGATCATGGCCTCTCGTTCCCTTCGCGGGGATCGGTTGCAAGCCTGAGATGAACGCGCGTACCGCGCCCGTCGGCCCCCTGGCCGATCGACAGCGCGGCGCCGATCGTCTCGGCGCGGGCGCGCATCGAGCGCAGGCCGTTGGAGCCCGGGCGGCGAATCGCCGGCAGGCCGCGACCATCGTCGCAGACCTCGATCGTCGCGTTCGCTCCGTTGCGCGACAGCAGGACCTCGATGTGCGCGGCGTCGCCGTGGCGCACGGCGTTCGTCAGCGCCTCGGCGCCGATCCGGTAGGCGTGCGCCGCGACGTGCGCCGGCAACTCGCCGACCGTGCCGCGGACGACGATCTCCGCGTCGCTGGCCGGGGCCAGCTGCGCGGCGCGCTCGCGCAGCAGCCGTTGCACGGAGCGCCCTTCCAATGGGGTGCGCAGCTCGGCGACGCTCGTGTCCATGTCGGCGCCCGCGGCGCGCAGCTCGCCGAGCGCATGCGAGACGAGCTCGGCCTGGGCTCCGTCGATCTGACCGTGCAGGGCGCTGAGCACGAGGTGGGCGGCATGGACGCGCTGCTTGGCCGAGTCGTGCAGCTCCCAGGCGATCCGCTGGCGCTCGCTCTCGACGGCCAGCCGCTCGGAGCGCAGCCGCTCGTCGCGCAGGCGCTCGAGCACGTCGGCGGCGTAGGCGAGCGCGAGCGTGACGACGAGCGGAACCATGAGATGCGTCGCGATCGTCTCGAGGCGAATCGAGTTCTCGAGCGCCTCCGTGTCGAGCTCGGCGTAGACGGCGACCCCGAGGTATCCGAGCATGAACGTCACGCCCCAGGCGAGCGCGCGACGAAACGGCAGGCCCGTCGCCGGCAGGATCAGCGCCGTCAGCATGAGCACGTAGAAGGGGCTGCGCCAGTCCTCCGACGCGGTGACGAGCGCGAGCACCGCGAGGCTGTCGACGAACCAGGCAGCAGGCGACAGCTGCAGGCGCGGCGCGAGCGTGAACGCCGCCAGCGAGACCGCGGTGAACGCGAGCACGGCGATGATCAGCGCCCCGTCGTGCGCCGTCACGCGGTGCACGACGAGCAGCAGCACCGCGACCGCCGCACCGAACAGGCGCGTCATCAGCAGCAGCGCCATCCAGCGCGAGGTCCACGGTCGCTGCAGCGGGCCGATCGCGGTTCTCTGCAAGGTCATGACAGCTGGTACCTCATCAGACATCGCGCGCGAGCACCGAAGCTCGTCGCCGGTACGTCGATAGCCTCAGCCTCGTGCCGCTGCCCGACCTCCTGCGCGAACTGCTCACCGCCGCCGGCCCGTCGGGCTACGAGACGGCCCCCGCCGCCGTCTTCGCGCGCGCCGGCCGCGCGTTCACCGACGACGTCGAGATCGACGTGATGGGCTCGGTCGCGGCGCGCGTCGCAGGAACATCCGACCCCGCGCACCCCGCGCCGTTCCTTGCGATCGTCGGCCACATCGACGAGATCGGCCTGATCGTCACGCACATCGACGACGACGGCTTCCTGCGCTTTCAGGGCGTCGGCGGCTGGGACCCGCTGATCCTCGTCGGCCAGCGCGTCGAGATCGGCACCCGCGACGGCGTCGTCGCGGGCGTCGCCGGACGCAAGGCGATCCACCTGCTGCGCGAGGAGGAGCGCGAGAAGGTGCCCAAGCTGCGCGACCTGCACATCGACATCGGCGCCAAGGACGGCGACGAGGCGCGCGGGCTCGTGCGCATCGGCGACGTCGCGGTGATCGCCGGCGAGCCGCTGGAGCTGCGCAACGACCGCGTCGTCTCGCGCTCGATGGACAACCGGCTCGGTGCGTTCATCGCGCTCGAGGCGGCACGGCTCGTCGCCGAGGCGGGCGGCGCTCCCGGCGACGTCGCGGCGCTCGGCGTCGTGCAGGAGGAGATCACGTTCGGCGGCGCGCGCACGTCGGCGTTCGCCCTGCGGCCCGACGTCGCGATCGTCGTCGACGTCACGCACGAGACCGGCTCCCCCGGCGTCGACGTCAACGAGATCGGCAAGCACGTGTTCGGCTCCGGCCCGGTCATCGAGCGCGGATCGATCCCCAACCCGGCTGTCTTCGAGCTGCTGCACGACGCCGCCGAGCGCGAGCAGATCCCGTTCACGATCGCCGCCTCGGCGCGCTCGACGGGCACCGACGCCGACGCGCTGCACATCTCCCGCGCGGGCATCCCGACGGGCGGCGTCTCGGTCGTCCTGCGCTACATGCACTCCTCCGTCGAGATGGTCCAGCTCGACGACGTGCACGCCTGCGCGAAGCTGATCGCCGCATTCGCGCAGTCGCTGCACGCCGAGACCTCGTTCGCGCGGGCCTAGCGGGTTCGGCGATCGGGCCGCCGCGACGATGCTGCTGCTGTTCGACATCGACGGGACGCTGCTGCTGCGCGCCGCCGACGCCCACCGCGACGCGATCCACGAGGCGCTGCTCGTCGTGCACGGCGTGACCGACCCGGCCGAGCGCCAGGGCTCCCAGGTCGCCGGCCGGACCGACGCCGACATCGCGCGCAGCCTGCTCGTCCAGGCCGGCGTCGAGGCGGCGGCGATCGACGCGCGCGCCGACGACGTGCGGATCGCCGCCTGCGAGGCCTACGGCCGGCTCTGCCCCGACGACCTCTCGGCGCACGTCGCGCCGGGCATGCCCGAGCTGCTCGAGCGACTCGCCGCGCGCGAGGACGCCATGCTCGCGCTCGTGACCGGAAACTACGAGCCGATCGCGCGCATGAAGCTGCGCGCCGCCGGCATCGGCGGGCACTTCGCCCGCGGGGTCGGCGGCTTCGGCTCTGACCACGAGGATCGCGCGATGCTGCCGGCGATCGCGCGCCGCCGGGCCGCCGGCGAAGGCGCCGAGCCATGGCCGCGGCAGCGGACCGCCGTGATCGGCGACACCCCGCGCGACATCGCCTGCGCGCGCGCCGACGGGGTGCGCGTGGTCGCGATCGCGACCGGACCCCACGGCCCCGGCGAGCTGACCGAGGCCGACGCCGTCGCACGCGACGCAGCCGACCTCGGCGCGGTGCTGGAGCGTTGGCTCGCCGACGCAACTATCCTGCCCGCATGAGCGGCCCCGCCCGCATCGGAGTCCTGGTGGCGGCGGTCGTCGCGATCGCCGTCGCGTTCGTGCTGCTGTCGCCGTCCGCCGACGAGGACTCGACCACCGCGACCACCCCGACGACGGCGGCTCCCGCCACCACGACGACCGGCACGGGAACGACGACCGCTCCCGCGGCCCCACCGCCGCCGCCCGCGCCGACCTTCGAGCGGATCCGCGTGACCGGAGGTGAGCCCGCCGGCGGCGTCCAGCGGATCCGCGTGCGCCGCGGCGACCGCGCCCGGATCGAGGTCACCACGACGGACACCTCCGACGAGATCCACCTGCACGGCTACGACCTGTACCGCGACCTCGCGCCCGGTGGCCGCGCGCGCTTCTCGTTCGACGCGACGGCCGAGGGCATCTTCGAGATCGAGCTGCACGGCAACGGGGCGCTGATCGGCCAGCTCGAGGTGCGGCCGCGGTAGACCGCCCGTACAGGTGATCGGGCATCCGGGGAGCACGGCATGACGCGAATGTTCACCGTCGGGCGCGGCTCGCACGCGCGGATCGCCAAGCTCGTCCTCGGGTCCTGAGCCTGAGCCGGCGCGCCCTCCTCGCGGCGACCGCCCTGGTCGCTCTGCTGCCGCCGGCGAGCGCCGGCGGCGCCCAGCCCCCGCGCGGCTGGCCGGGCACCGTCCTGCTCGGGATGCACGACCCCGAGCACGGCGCGGCCGCGCTGCGCGCGCAGACTCCGCTCGGGCTGCGCTACCACTACCTGTCGGGCGGCGCGAACACGGGTCTCGGCTGGCAGACGTTCGCCGGCGGCAACGGCGCGTTCGTCGGCGAGTACGTCGCGGACGCGCAGGCCCAAGGCTTTCTCAGCGCCTTCTCGTACTACATGCTGCTGCAGTCCGCGCCCGGCAACGCGCAGCGCGACGAGCGCCTGCAGACGACCGTCAACCTCGGCTCGCGTCCGACGATGACGGCGTACTTCCAGGACCTGCGCACGTTCTTCGTGCGCGCCGCGGCGACCGGCGTCGATCCGATCGTGCTGCACGTCGAGCCCGACGCCTGGGGCTACGCGCAGCGCAGCGCGCCCGGCGACGACGCGCGGCTCGTGCCGGCGCACGTCGCGGCGACCGGCCTGCCCGAGCTCGCCGGCCTGCCCGACGACGTCGCCGGCTTCGCCCAGGCGGTCGTGCGCCTGCGCGACCGCTACGCGCCGAACGTCCGGCTCGGCTACCACGTCAGCGTCTGGGGCACCGGCGTCGACATCTCCCACAGCGACCCGCCCGACGAGGAGGTCGACGCCCTCGCGGCGCGCTCGGTCGCCTTCTACCGCAGCCTCCGCGCGAGCTTCGACCTGCTGTTCTTCGAGTTCGCCGACCGCGACGCCGGCTACCGCGAGCACGTCGACGGCGAGGGCCGGCTGGGCTGGTGGGACGCCGACGACTTCCTGCGCAACGTGCGCTACGTGGGGCGCATCACGAGCGCGCTCGCCCGGCCCGGCGTCATGTGGCAGATCCCGCTCGGCAACACGCGCATGCGCGCGATGAACAACACCTACGGCCACTACCAGGACAACCGCGTCGAGACGCTGCTCGATCCCTCGCGCGCCGTGATGACGCGCTACCGCGATGCCGGCATCGTCGCGTTCCTGTTCGGCAACGCGGTCGCCGGCACGACGTGCGCCTGCGACGCCGTCGGCGACGGGATCACGAACCCGGCGCCGGTCAACGGCAACGTCGGCCTGTCGCTGAGCGCCGACGACGACGGCGGCCTCTTCAAGGCGCTCGTCGCGCAGTACGCCGCGCGCCCCGGGCTGCGCGCGACGAGCGCCGCCAACGCCGCGCCGCCGTCGACGTGGGCGCGCTTCATGGTGCGCGCGACCACCACGCGCCGCGGGCGGGTCGTCCGCGTCCGCGCGCGCGTCACGAGCACGACCGCGGCGACCGCAACGGTCGTCGTCGAGGTCCGGCGTCCGGGCGCGAAGGTGCGCCGGGCGGCGCGCAAGCAGTGGTCGTCACGGCAGTTCAAGCGGCGCGCGGCGCGCCCGTTCACGCTCGACTGGCGCCCGCCGGCCGGTACGCGGGCGGGACGCTACGGCGTCGTCGTGCGCGTGATCGAGCGCCGCGGCCGCGCGACGCGGCTGACCGCGCGGCGGGCGACGAGCATCGTCCTGCCGCGCTGAGAACGACCGCGTGCGCGTCGCGGCGCGAGTTGCGGAACGTGAGCTGCCGAACCTCGCACCTCGGCGCTCGATCGGCGAAGCCGCGACGAGCTACTTCGGCGACCAGAGCCCGTCGGACCCGACGTGCTCCTCGTCGGCGACGCGGCCGAGCTGCTCGCGCGCCGTGGCGTGGTCGACGTCGCGGACGACCGCCACCTCGCGCGTGGCGAGCGGCTCGCCGGCCCACTCGAGCACCTCGAGCGCCGAGGACGGCAGCGCTCGCCGGTCGGCGCTCGGCAGCAGGTTGGCGAGCGCGACGTCGTAGGCGGCGAACGGCTGAAAGCCCGGCACGGTGAGGCTCGCCCCGTCCGACGTGCGGACGATCTCGTAGGACGGGCACGTGTAGCGCCGCCCACCCGACCACGAGGCGAGCCGGTCGTCGAGCGCGAGCGCAGCGGGCGTCGGGTGGCGCGCGGCGTGCATGTCCTCGCGCATCGCCCGCTCGACGTCCTCCCCCGCGCTCCAGCGCTGCACCTCGTCGGGATCCAGGCCCGCGTCGCCTGCCGCGCCGCGCACGGTGCTCGGCTCGTCGAGCAGCTCGCCGCGCATCGCGCGCAGGCGAAAGGCCCGCAGGATCGGCCGCTCGGCGGCGGGCGCGTGCAGCCGGGCCGCGACGACCGCGCGGCAGGCCGGCGCCGTCGCGGCCATCCGCGAGCGCGGCGAGGTGTCGATCGGCATGCCGTGGTCGCGCGCGATCATCGCGGCGCCCGCCGCCAGCATCTCGATCGTGAGGCCCTTGTCGACGTACTCCTGCGGGTCCTCGGCGAGGACGATCATGCGCAGGCGCCACTCGATCGCGTCGCCGTAGAGCCACATCAGGCGGCGCCGGAAGGGCTCGGCGGAGTACGCCCACGGGCAGGCAGGATCGGTGAACTCGGTGATGACGACGTCGGACACGGCGATGTTCGCGAGCGGCGGAGCGCTACGTCCGCGTCAGGCGCTTGTACGTGATCCGGTGCGGACGGTCGGCCTCGTCGCCGAGCAGCTCGCGGCGGTGCTCCTCGTAGGCCTCGAAGTTGCCCTCGAACCAGCGCACCTGCGAGTCGCCCTCGAAGGCCAGCACGTGCGTCGCGACGCGATCGAGGAACCAGCGGTCGTGGGAGATGATCACCGCGCAGCCGGCGAAGCTCAGCAGCGCCTCCTCGAGCGCGCGCAGCGTCTCGACGTCGAGGTCGTTCGTCGGCTCGTCGAGCAGCAGGACGTTGCCGCCGGCACGCAGCAGCTTGGCGAGGTGCAGGCGGTTGCGCTCGCCGCCGGACAGCGTGCCGACCTTCTTCTGCTGGTCGGAGCCCTTGAAGTTCCACGACGAGCAGTAGGCGCGCGAGTTCATCGTGCGATCGCCGACCTTGATCGTGTCCATCCCGCCGGAGACCTCCTCCCACAGCGTCTTGTCGTCGCCGAGCGCGTCGCGCGACTGGTCGACGTAGGCCAGCTGCACGGTGTCGCCGACGCGCAGCTCGCCGCCGTCGGGCTGCTCCTGGCCGGTGATCATGCGAAAGAGCGTCGTCTTGCCGGCGCCGTTGGGCCCGATCACGCCGACGATCCCGCCGCGCGGCAGCTTGAACGTCAGGTCCTCGATCAGCAGGCGGTCGCCGAAGCCCTTGCGCAGCCCGTCGGCCTCGACGACGACGTCGCCCAGGCGCGGGCCGGCGGGGATGTGGATCTGGACCTGGTCGAGTGAGACGTTGCGCTCCTCGGCGAGCAGCGCCTCGTAGTTGTTCAGCCGCGCCTTGGCCTTCTTGCGCCGTCCCTTGGGGTTCTCGCGGACCCATTCCAGCTCGGCGGCGATCGTCTTCTGGCGTGCCTTGTCGCCCTTCTCCTCCTGCGCCAGGCGGGCCTGCTTCTGCTCCAGCCAGGACGAGTAGTTGCCCTCGTAGGGCAGGCCGCGGCCACGATCGAGCTCGAGGATCCAGCCGGCGACGTTGTCGAGGAAGTAGCGATCGTGGGTGACGGCGACGATCGTGCCGGCGTACTCGGCGAGGTGGCGCTCGAGCCAGTCGACGGACTCGGCGTCGAGGTGGTTCGTCGGCTCGTCGAGCAGCAGCAGGTCGGGCTGGCGCAGCAGCAGGCGACAGAGCGCGACGCGGCGGCGCTCGCCGCCCGACAGCTTCGTCACGTCGGCGTCGGCGGGCGGCAGGCGCAGCGCGTCCATCGCGTACTCGACGTTCGTGTCGAGGTTCCAGGCGTCGGCGGCGTCGATCTGCTCCTGCAGGCGAGCGAACTCGTCGGCGGTCTCCTCGGAGTAGTTGGCCGCCAGCTCGTTGAAGCGCTCCAGCAGCTGCTTGGTCTCGCGCACGCCGTCCTCGACGTTGCCCCTGACGTCCTTGGCCTCGTCGAGCTGGGGCTCCTGCTGGAGCAGGCCGACGGTCGCGTTCGGGGCGAGCATCGCGTCGCCGCGAAACTCGGTCTCGATGCCGGCCATGATCTTCAGGACCGTCGACTTGCCGGCGCCGTTGTAGCCGAGCACGCCGATCTTCGCCCCCGGCAGGAACTGCAGCGAGACGTCCTTGAGCACCGTCTTGTCGGGCGGATAGTCCTTCGACAGGCGGTGCATCGTGTAGATGTACTGGGCGGACATGGTCGACTGAGAGTAGCTCGCGCTCGACGGCGGCCGGCCGTTGCGCTAGTCGTAGTCGGGAAGCTGCTGCACGCTCCAGGCGTTGCCGTCGGGATCGCCGAATGAGACGAACCGCCCCCACGGGAAGTCCTCCACCTCGCCGACCTCGACCCCGCGGTCCAGCAGCTGCACCCGCGCGGCCTCGATGTCGGCGACGACGAGCTGCAGCCCGTCCAGCGAGCCGGGCGACGAGTCGGTCAGCCCGGTGCCGATCGCGATCGAGCAGCCCGAGCCGGGTGGGGTCAGCTGAACGAAGCGCAGGTCGTCGGTGACCTGGTGGTCGTGATCGGCGATGAAGCCGATCTGCTCGTAGAACGCCTTCGCGCGGTCCACGTCGGAGACGGGCACGGACACCAGCTCGAGCTTCCAGTCCATCGTGATCGCTGTCCTTTCGGGTCGCCGCAGGATCAGCGTGACCCTATCCACCATTGCGTCCAGTTGCTGTCCTCAATACCCGTTCCAAATGCGGTCCGATCGCGGGGTCGTCGCGTCAGCGTCCCCCATTTGGACGCTGACTCGACGACCCCCTCTGGAGCCGCGCCCAGCGGGCCCGTTCCTGCGCTGCGCGATGAGTTCGAGTCCGCGCGGCGGTCGTAGAACGCGTGACTAGCCTTCACCCGATGCCAGATCCTGCAATCCACCTGCGTTCGGTCGTCAAGCGCTTCGGCGAGATCGTGGCCGTCGACGGGCTCGACCTCGAGGTGCCCGAGGGCAGCTGCATCGGGCTGCTCGGGCCCAACGGCGCCGGCAAGTCGACGACGATGAAGATGCTGACCGCGCAGGTGATCGCCGACGCCGGGACGATCGACGTGCTCGGCCACGCGCTGCCCGGCGCCTCGAAGATCGCGCGCGCCGAGATGGGCGTCGTACCGCAGCTCGACAACCTCGACACGACGCTGACCGTCGAGCAGAACCTGCGCGTCTTCGCGCACCTGTACCGACTCGAGCGCGCCGAGCGCGGCCCCGCGATCGAGCGGGCGCTTCAGATCGCGAAGCTGACCGACCGGCGCGGCTCGAAGGTCGACGAGCTGTCGGGCGGGATGCGGCGGCGGCTGCTGATCGCGCGTGGCCTCGTGCACCAGCCGCGGCTGCTGCTGCTCGACGAGCCGACGGTCGGCCTCGACCCGCAGGTGCGCCAGGAGCTGTGGGCGCTGATCGACGCGCTGCGCAGCGAGGGCACCTCGATCCTCATGTCGACGCACTACATCGAGGAGGCCGAGCGACTCGCCGACAGCGTGACGATCATGGCCGCGGGCAAGGCGGTCGCGACCGGACCCCCGGCGCAGCTCGTCGCCCAGCACGCCGGCCGCGAGGTGCTCGAGGTCTACGGACCGCCCGCGCGGCTGCTCGAAGCCGAGCGGGAGGCCGCAACCGCAGGAATACGGACACGCCGCACCGGCACGAGCGTCGCCCTGATGGGCGTCGAGCAGCGCAACGGCAACCTGCCCGAGGGCGTGCGCCGGACCGCGAACCTCGAGGACGTCTTCGTCCTGCTGACCGGCGAGGAGGTGACCTGATGGGACGCGCGGCCGACGTCATAGCGACCGGCCTGCCGCGCCCGCGCGGGCGCGGGCGCATCGGCCGGCTCGAGGCATCGGCGATCCGCGGCGTCCTCGTTCGCGAGATCACGAACTTCGGCTCCTACTGGCGCGCGACGAGCTTCTCGTCGACCGTCGAGCCGGCGATCTACCTGCTGGCGTTCGGATTCGGCTTCGGCTCGCTCGTCTCGCAGGTCGCCGGCTATGACTACGTCGACTTCGTCGGGACCGGCGTCGTCGCCACCGCGGTGCTGTTCGCGTCGGTCTTCCCGGCGATGTTCGGAACGTTCGTCAAGTACTCGTTCCAGCACACCTACGACGCGATCCTCGCCGCGCCGGTCGATACCGAGGAGATCGTCACCGGCGAGGCGCTGTGGATGTCGATCCGCGCCGGGACGTACGGCTGCGTGCCGCTGCTCGTCGCGATGGCGTTCGGCCTCGAGCCGCGCATCGACATGCTCGTCGTCCCCGCGATCGCCTTCGTCAGCGGCTTCGGCTGGGCCTGCTTCGGGATCATGATCGCCGGCCTGCTGAACTCGATCGACAACTTCAACTACGTCACGAGCACGGTCATCACGCCGACGTTCCTCACCGCCGGCACGTTCTTCCCGCTCAGCGGGCTGCCGCAGTGGGTCCAGGTCCTCGGCAACCTCAACCCGCTGCACCACACCGTCGAGCTCGTCCGCCACGCCGCGTTCGGCTGGGAGGGCTGGGCCGACGTCGCGCATCTCGGAGCGCTCGTGCTGTTCGGCGTGGTGCTGTGGCGCCTGGCGATCCGGGCGCTGGAGCGCAAGCTGATCACGTAGCGCCGGCGCGCTCGCACCGGCTCGCGACGTCGCGGACAGCCGGCCTGCGGCGGTACTCTGGTGGGTTCCGTGGCCGGCGTCCTCGACATCGAGCAATCGCTGCTCCTGCTGGAGCTGCAGCCGCCGTTCGACAAGCGCGAGGTGCAGCTCGCGCGGCGCCGGCAGGCGAAGGTCTGGCACCCCGACATCGCGCCGCCGGGCAAGCGCTTCGAGCACGAGCGCCACCTCAAGGCGATCAACGAGGCGGCCGACCAGCTCGAGCGCCTCGCCGAGGGCTCGCGCGGCGGGAAGGTGTCGCGCAACGCCGTCAAGGTCAGCGCGGCGGCCGCCCGCGAGGCACGCGCCGAGGACGGCCGCCGCGCCTACGAGGCCCAGCAGCGCGCGCGCGCCCACGCCGCCGACCGCGAGGCCAACGACCCGTTCGCCTCACAGGTCCCCGACCACTCGGTCGTGCACCGCTACGCGCGCTGCGTCGCCTATCCGGAGTGGGGCGTCGGCAGCGTGGCCGGGATCTACTTCACCGGCAGCGGCGACGACGTCCAGCAGTGGGCGCGCGTGCGCTTCAACATCGGCGTGCGGACCGTGCCCGCCGGAACGTTGCAGTTCGTCGACTTCTCCAAGCCCGACGAGGCCGCCGACCGCGTCGAGCGCTTCATGGCGGCCGCGCAGCACGCGACGTTCGAGGGCAACCACGCGCTCGCCGCCCAGCGACTGATCTACGCGCGCGACGCCGACATGACGAACACGACCGTGCTGCGGCTGCTGACGCTCGCGTTCTGGCAGGCGGGCGACCTCAACGCCGCCGGCCGGTCAGTGCGCGACTGGGCGCGCAACGAGGACGATCGCCCGGCGCCGCATCGCTTCGCGGCGCGCATCTACGAGGACATGGGCGCGATCGACCTCGCGGCCGAGGCCGCCGAGCGCGCGGTCGACCGCGGCACCGGCGACGCCGACGCCTGGGAGCGGCTCGGGCGCCTGCGGCTGCGCCTGATGGATCGCGCGGGCGCCATCGCCGCGCTCGAGCGCGCCCGCGAGCTCGTGCCATCCGTCGACGGGCTCCTCGACCTCGCGCTCGCCTACCACCTCGCCGGCGATCTCGGCGCCGAGCTGACGGCCTGCGAGCAGGCGACGCTGATCGACGGCGAGAGCGCCGTCGCGTGGTCGCGCTACGCCCACGCGCTCGCGCGCACCGATCGCATCAGCGACGCGATCGACGCCTGCGACCGGGCGCTGCGGCTCGGCGCCGACGCCGAGGTCGCCGAGCTCGTCGCGCGGCTGCGCGACGAGCTGCCGCGGGTCCTGCCGGCGGCGTAGGCGCGCGGCGGCCCTGTCCGCACAGGGACGCCGGCCGGGCCGGAAGCTGCCAGCGCCCTCGCACGAGCGCCGGCCGTGCTCAGCCGTCGACGAACGCCTCGCGCGCGGCGATCCGCTCGTGCTTGCGCAGGCCTTCGAGCTGGCGCTCGGCCTTCTCCTGCAGACCGGTGACCTCGTCGGCGTCGAGGCGGTCGTCGTGTGCGGCGAGCTCGGCGAGCGAGTCCCACAGGCCGAGCTTGCCCTGGATGCCGGCGCGCAGGCCCTCGATCTCGAGCACCCGGCTGAGCGGCGAATAGCCGGTCAGCTGATCGTTGGGCGTCAGCCGCCCGATCCGCTCGCCGAGCTTCGCGCCGGTCGTCTTGAGGATCGACTTGGACACGCCGAAGCGCTCCATGATGCCCTCGAGCACGTCGACGTCCTGCTCGACCTCCTGCGCGAGGCTCACGAGGAAGTCCTCGTGGGGGGTGCCGACGTTCTCGTCGGCGAGCCGGCGGGCGAGCGCGCTGCCCGCCTCGGCGCCGGCGCGGTGATCCTGCAGGTAGGTCTCGAGATGATCGGTCGTCGTAGCGGTCATGGCCGTGCTCGTACCCTTGGGCGGCACGCGACATGCGACGCCATCGGTCCGCGGCGGCCGGTACGGTCCCGAACCATGCGCCTGATCGTCGCCCGCTGCGAGGTCCGCTACAGTGGCCGCCTGAACGCCGTGCTGCCCGAGGCGCTGCGCCTGCTGATGGTCAAGGCCGACGGCTCGTTCATGGTCCATGCCGACAGCGGCGGCTACAAGCCGAGCAACTGGATGACGGCCCCGACGGTGATCGAGGAGGAGGGCGACCCGCCGGCGCGGATCGTCGTGCGCAAGCGCGCCGGCGCGAGCGAGGATCGCCTCGAGATCGAGATCGCCGAGGTCGTCTCCGACGTCCATCACGACATGGGTGAAGCAGCCGCGCTCGAGAAGGACGGCGTCGAGCGCGACCTGCAGGAGGCGCTCGCCGCCGCGCCGCAGTTCTGCGGCGAGGGCTTCCGGCTCGTGCGCCGCGAGTGGCCGACCGACATCGGCCCGGTCGACCTCATGTGCCGGGACCCCGCCGACGACTGGATCGCCGTCGAGATCAAGCGGATCGCGACGATCGACGCCGTCGAGCAGCTGTCGCGCTACCTCGAGCGGATCCGGCTCGACCCGGCGATGGCGGCCTGTCGCGGCATCCTCGCGGCGCAGTCGTTCAAGCCGCAGGCCCGGGTCCTCGCCGAGGCGCGCGGACTGACCTGCGTCGAGGTCGACCTGGCGGTCCTGCGCGGCGAGCGCGAGCCCGATCTGACGCTGTTCGCCGCGTAGCGATCACCACGGGCTGGCGCAGCGACGCTCGCCACCGGGGCCGACGCGCGGCGAGCCGCAGACAGACCGCGACGTGCCGTGGTTGTACACGCGGTCCACATCCGTTTGGCCCCAGCGCGCAAATCTCAGCGGATCGCCAATATGCGGCATATCCTCGGTGAATGGACCGTCTCCCGCCCCAGATCGTCGCATTCGGGGGAGGCGGATTCTCGATGGAGGCGGGCAACGCGCTGCTCGACGACTACGTGCTCGGGCTGACCGGCGTGGAGCACCCGAAGGTCTGCTTCCTGCCGTCCGCGTCGGGCGACGCCGACCACTACATCGTGCGCTTCTACCGCGCCTTCCCGCCCGCTCGCTGCCAGCCGTCGCACATCTCGTTGTTTCGCCGCGACAAGGGGGCGGGCCTCGGCTGCGACCTCGCCGAGCACCTGCTCGACCAAGACCTGATCTACGTCGGCGGCGGCAGCATCGTCTCGCTGCTCGGCGTCTGGCGCGCGCACGGCCTCGACGACGTCCTGCGCGAGTGCTGGCGGCGCGGAATCGTGCTCTGCGGCCTGAGCGCCGGCTCGCTGTGCTGGTTCAGCGAGGCCGTCACGGCCTTCCACGGCCCGCCGCAGCGGATGCCCGGTCTCGGCCTGCTGCCATACTCGAACTGCGTGCACTACGACGGCGAGCCAGCGCGGCGCGAGTCCTACCGGCGCTTCCTGCGAGAAGGCATGGCGCCCGGCTACGCGGCCGGCGACGGAGCGGCACTGCACTTCCGCGGCGAGTCGCTGGCGAGCGTCGTCTCATCGCGCCCGAACGCGTCGGCCTACTGGTGCGAAGAGGTCGGCGGCGAGATGTCCGAAGTGGCGCTGGAGGTCCGCTGGCTGGGCGGATCGCGGACGCTGTCCGCCGCGTAGCCGCTCGTGGCCTCGACGACGCGCAGGATCTTCGCCATGGGAGGAGGAGGCTTCACCTCCGAACAGCGCAACACGGCGCTCGACGACTTCATCCTCACGCTGGCCGGCGGCCGCGAGCCGCGGATCCTCTTCCTGCCGACCGCCAGCGG
Organism: Solirubrobacteraceae bacterium; assembly: GCA_030690545.1. Taxonomy (GTDB): domain Bacteria; phylum Actinomycetota; class Thermoleophilia; order Solirubrobacterales; family Solirubrobacteraceae; genus CADCVQ01. The sequence goes on along the minus strand of JAUYGN010000028.1, from coordinate 28,828 downwards.
CGACCCCAACGCGCAGATCGCCGCGTTCAGGACGACGTTCGGCGAGCGCGCCTGCCGCGCGCACCACCTGTCGCTCTTTCGCCTCGAGCAGGAGCCGGCCGATCTGCGCCGGCTGATCCTCGGCCAGGACGCCGTCTATGTCGGCGGCGGCTCGATGCGCAACCTGCTCGCGATCTGGCGCGAGCACGGGCTCGACGTGATCCTGCGCGAGGCGTGGGAGACCGGCGTCCTGCTCGCCGGGCTCAGCGCCGGCGGGATGTGCTGGTTTCAGCACGGCATCACGCGCTCGACGGGTCGCCCCGAGCCGGCGCCCGCGCTGGGCTTCCTACCCGGCAGCCTGTCGGTGCACTACGACGGCGACCCGATCCGCCGGCCCGCCTTTCTCGACGCGGTCGCGCGCGGCGCGATCCCCGGCGGCTATGGCGCCGACGATGGCGTCGGCCTGCTGTTCGAGGACACGGCGCTCGTGCGCGTCGTCGCCTCCAAGCCCGGCACGCACGCCTACCGCGTGCAGCGCGTCGCCGGCGAGGGTGGCGAGACCGTCGTCGAGTCGGTGCTGCAGCCCGAGCTGCTGGCGCCGGTGCCGGGCGTGCCCTCGCGCGAGGTGCCCGACGACATCCGCGAGTTTCGCGCCGAGCGCTACGCCGCGGCGCGGCGGCGGTAGCGCGCCGAGGAGCACCTGCGCCCGGACCCCGCGACGGGTATGTCGAGTCCGCGGCCCGAGCGAACCGCGCCCGCCCTCCCGGATGGCTTCCAAGGGTTCGGGTCGGGTTGACCGCCCGACGTAATCTAGATAAAGTCGATCTAAATTAGTGGAAATACCTTGGGGTCGGCCTTCGCCGGCCGAGGAGGACGCATGAGCGACGCAGATCCGAACGCACCGCAGAACGCCCGACGCGGCTGGAAGGTCGACGAGGACTGGGCATCGCTGGTCGTCGGGCTGGCGCTGCTGCTGCTGATCCTCGCCGAGGTCATCGTCAACGCGTGGGTGCCCTGATGTCCTCCGGTGAGGCTCTTTCCCCCGCTGCCCGCGCATCCGAGGGCGCCGAGCTGGACAAGCGCCCGCTCGGCGCGGCCTGGATCGGCGTCGGCCTGCTGCTCGTGCTCGCCCTCGCCTGGCTGACGCGCTACCTGGAGGAGCATGCGTCCGGCTGGTTCGGCGACAGCGACTTCGTCGGGGCCGTCGAGTATCCGGTGTACGCGATCGCCCTCGGCCTGGCCGGCAGCTTCGTCATCGGCAAGCTCGGCGTCCGCGACCGGCTGTCGCCCGCGTTTCGCACCGAGTTCTTCATCAAGACCGGCCTCGTCCTGCTCGGGGCGTCGATCAACATCTCGGTGATCGTGAGAGCCGCCGGACCGGCGATCGCCCAGGCCGTGATCCTCGTCACGGCGGTGTTCCTGTTCGCCTGGTGGCTCGGGGGACGCCTCGGCCTGGACGACAAGCTGCGGGCGCTGCTCGCCTCGGCGGTGTCGATCTGCGGCGTCAGCGCGGCGATCGCCGCCGCCGGCGCGGTCCGGGCCACGCGCGAGCAGATCGCCTACACGGCGAGCCTGGTGATCCTGTTCGCGCTGCCGTCGATCTTTCTGCTGCCGTGGCTGGTCGACGTCCTCGGCCTGTCGAACGCGGTCGCCGGGGCATGGATCGGCGGCAACATCGACACGACCGCGGCGGTCGCCGCGAGCGGCGCGATCGTCGGCGAGGAGTCGCTCCAGATCGCCACCATCGTCAAGGCCTCCCAGAACGTCCTGATGGGCGTGGTCGCGGTCGCGCTTACGGCGTACTTCACGCTGCGCGTCGAGCGCCGGCAGGCGGCCGACGGAGCGCCGGCGGACGTTCCCCGGCAGCCGTCGGTGTGGATCCAGCTGTGGGATCGGTTCCCGAAGTTCGTGCTCGGGTTCATCGCCGCCTCGTTGATCGGCACGTGGTTCCTCGAGGTCGCCTCCGACCCCGACGCCGCCAAGGCGACGATCGGCGTCGTCAACGACTACCGCACCTGGTTCTTGGCCCTCGCCTTCGTGAGCATCGGGCTCGAGTTCCAGATCAAGGCGGTGCGCGAGGCCGGCTGGCGGCCGATCGCCGTGTTCGGCGGCGCGGCTGCCTTCAACCTGCTGCTCGGCCTCCTCCTCGCGTCGATCCTGTTCGCCGGCTTCGCCGTCTGACGACCGCTCCCCAACCGGCGAGGGGAGCGGCCGGCGAGCGACGAGCACGCTACTCGCCGTGCAGCGTCGCGGTCAGCGAGCGCGGTCCGCCGCGGTCGCGGTGCTCGCAGAGATAGATCCCCTGCCAGGTCCCGAGTGCCAGCCGCCCGCCGGCGATCGGCAGGCTCAGCGTGGAGCCCATCAGCGCGGCCTTGATGTGCGCGGGCATGTCGTCGGACCCCTCGAGCGTGTGCGTCCAGGCGAAGTCCTCCGGGACGGCCGCGCCGAACCACGACTCGAAGTCGCGGCGCACATCGGGGGAGGCGTTCTCGTTGAGCGTCAGCGACGCCGACGTATGGCGGATGAAGAGGTGCGCGAGGCCGACCCGCAGCTGCGCGAGCTCGGGCAGCGCGTCGGCGATCTCGGCGGTCACGAGATGCACGCCGCGCGGGCGCGGCTTGAGCGTGATGTCGCGCTGCGTCCAGGCCATCGGCCTCGCAGGCTAACGACGCGCCGCGTGCGCGGGGCCCACGCGGGTACATTCAGGGTTATGTCAATTCAGGCAGGTACGCACACCATCGGGCCCGGCAACGGGTCGCTGAAGGTCAAGACCGGCAGAGAAGGCGCCGCGGCGAAGATGGGCCACGACCTCGTGATCGGCGTCGGCAGCTGGGAGGGCACGGTCGAGGGCGGCGACAGCCCGTCGGTCAAGCTGACCGCCGATGCCTCGTCGCTGGAGGTGCTCGAGGGCAGCGGCGGCGCCAAGCCGCTCAGCGACAAGGACAGGGGCGACATCAAGAAGAGCATCGCCGGCAAGGTGCTCGGCTCCTCGCCGATCAGCTTCGAGTCGACGAGCGTCGAGGACAACGGCAGCCAGCTGCTCGTCAAGGGCACCCTCTCGATCGCCGGCGGCAGCTCGCAGGTCTCGATCCCGCTGAGCGTCGGCGCCGACGGCACCGTCAGCGGCAGCGCGACGCTCAGCCAGAGCGACTTCCAGATCAAGCAGTTCTCGGCGATGATGGGCGCGCTGAAGGTCAAGGACGACGTCGCCGTCGAGATCGAGGCCAAGGTCCCCACCGGCTGATCGCGACGTAGGCTTGCGGCGTGGACGCCGGCCGCAAGCTGTGGGAGCCCGGCGCGGCCTTCGCGCGGGACACGCGCCTGCGGTCCTACATGGACTGGCTGGCGGCGTGTCACGGCGTCGATTGCGCGGCCTACGACGAGCTGTGGCGGTGGTCGGTCGGCGACGTGGAGGGCTTCTGGTCGTCGATCGCGGAGTACTTCGCGGTCCGCTTCGACAGGCCGCCCGAGACGGTCCTCGACGGCGCGGCGATGCCCGGCGCACGGTGGTTTGCAGGCGCGACGCTGTCCTATCCCGAGCACATCTTTCGTGGCCGCGACGACGATGCCGTGGCGATCCGCCACGCATCGGAGCTGCGCGCGCCGGAGGAGATGACGTGGGGGCAGCTGCGCGCGCTGGCAGCGCGCATCCAAGCCGGGCTGCGGACGCTCGGCGTCGGCCGCGGCGACCGTGTCGCCGCGTACCTGCCGAACATCCCCGAGACGGTCGCGGCGTTCCTGGCGACCGCCGGGCTGGGCGCGGTCTGGTCGTCGTGCTCGCCGGACTTCGGCGCGCGCTCGGTGATCGACCGCTTCGCGCAGATCGAGCCGAAGGTCCTGCTCGCCGTCGACGGCTACCGCTACGGCGGGCGCGACTTCGACCGCGGCGCCGCCGTACAGCAGATCCACGCGCAGGTCGGCGGCACGCTCGTCACGTTCGGCCAGCTCGACGGCGCCGGCTGGCCGGACGGCTTCCTCGGCGCGGTCGATGCCGCGCAGCTCGTGCTCGAGCCGGTCGCCTTCGACCATCCGCTGTGGGTGCTGTACTCGAGCGGCACGACCGGCCTGCCGAAGGCGATCGTCCACGGTCACGGCGGGATCCTGCTCGAGCAGCTCAAGCACCAGAACCTGCACCTCGACGCGCGGCCCGGCGATCGGGTGTTCTGGTTCACGACGACGGGCTGGATGATGTGGAACTTCCTCGTCGGGGTGCTGCTGACGCCGGCCTCGATCGTGCTCTACGACGGCAGCCCGGCAACGCCGACGCCCGACCGCCTGTGGCAGCTCGCGGCCGACGCCGGCGTGACCTGCTTCGGCACGAGCGCGGCGTACATCGCGGGCTGCGTGACGGCCGGCGTGGCGCCCCTGCGAGTCGGCGAAGGCGAGGGTGGGCGGCGCGACCTGAGCGCGCTGCGCAGCGTCGGCTCGACCGGCTCGCCACTGGCACCGGAGGGCTTTCGCTGGATCTACGACGAGCTCGGACCGGACGTCTGGCTGTTCTCGACGAGCGGCGGGACCGACGTCTGCACGGCGTTCGTCGGCGGCGTGGCGCTGCTGCCCGTCGTCGAGGGCGAGCTGCAGGCGCGCTCGCTGGGCTGCGACGTGCAGTCCTTCGACCCGGACGGACGGCCGCTCGTCGACGAGGTCGGCGAGCTCGTCATCACGCAGCCGATGCCGTCGATGCCGCTGTCGTTCTGGAACGACGCCGACGGCGCGCGGCTGCACGAGGCGTACTTCGCGACGTACCCCGGCGTCTGGCGCCACGGCGACTGGATCGAGATCACGTCGCGCGGGACGGCGGTCATCTCCGGGCGCAGCGACGCGACGATCAACCGCGGCGGCGTGCGGATCGGCACGAGCGAGATCTACCGCGCGGTGCTGGCGCTCGACGAGGTCGTCGACGCGCTCGTCGTCGACGTCGACGGCTGGCTGGCGCTGTTCGTCGTGCTGCGCGACGACGGGCACGAGCTCGCCGCCGACCTGCGCGGCGCGATCGCCCGCCGGGTGCGCGCGGACTGCTCGCCGCGCCACGTGCCCGACGACGTCTACGCCGTCGCCGAGGTCCCGCGCACGCTGTCGGGCAAGCTGCTCGAGGTGCCCGTCAAGCGGATCCTCGGCGGCCTGGAGCCCGAGCTCGCAGCGAGCCGCGGCTCGCTGGCCAACCCCGCTGCGCTGGACTGGTTCGCGCGGTTCGCGCGCGAGCGAGCGGGGGGCGCGTAGCCCGCCGCTGCCGCCGGTCGAGCTCAGCGTTCCTAGTACCGGCAGACGCGGTCCGGCGCCGTCAGATGCATGCGAACTTCTGACTCACGACACTAGCGCTCGCCCGGCGTCTTGACGGGATACAGCGAGACCGGGACCGACAGGTCGAGCGCCGTCTCGACGATCCGCGACTGCTCGGCGAGATGGGCGGCCGGGTAGCCCTCGCCCGGCGACGCGCGCTCGGGCCGACCGATGTAGCCGAACTTCAGCTCCTCGGGAAGGATCTGCATGAGGCGCGGGAACATGTGCGAGCGCGCGCCCATGTTGCGCGGCTCCTCCTGCGCCCAGACGACTTCGCGCAGGTTGGGGTAGGACTCGATCAGCTCGAGGATCTGTCCCTGCGGGAAGGGGTACAGCAGCTCGACGCGGCCGACGGCGACGCCGGGCACCTCGCCGCGCCGCGGATGGCCGACGAGGTCGTAGTAGATCTTCCCGGTGCACAGCACGAGCCGCGTGACCTTCTCGACGGGAACGCGCGGCTCGGCCAGGACCGGGAAGAACTTCCCCTCGCTGAGATGCGCGATGCGGTTCGTCGCCTGCGGCAGGCGCAGCAGCGACTTCGGCGTCATCAGGATCAGCGGGCGCTGCTTGGCGATCCGCGCCTGGCGGCGGATGAGATGGAAGTACTGCGCGGGGGTCGTGACGTTCGCGACGCGGATGTTGCCCTCCGCCGCCAGCGTCAGGAAGCGCTCCAGGCGCCCGCTGGAGTGCTCCGGACCGGAGCCCTCGTAGCCGTGCGGAAGCAGCAGCGCGAGGCGCGACGTCTGGCCCCACTTCGCCAGGCCTGAGACGATGAACTGGTCGACGATCACCTGCGCGCAGTTGACGAAGTCGCCGAACTGCGCCTCCCACAGGACGAGCGTCTCGGGCGCCTCGGCGCTGTAGCCGTACTCGAAGCCCAGGCAGGCGACCTCGCTCAAGGGCGAGTTGTGCAGCTCAAAGGGCGCCAGCGCGCCCGGCAGCGACTGGATCGGGCAGATCGTCTGACCGGTCTTCGCGTCGTGCAGCACGGCATGACGCTGGGAGAACGTGCCGCGCTCGACGTCCTGGCCGGTCAGGCGGATCGGCGTGCCCTCCGTCAGCAGCGAGGCGAACGCCAGCGACTCGGCGTGCGCCCAGTCGATCCCGCCGTCGGGCCCGATCGCCTCGCGGCGGCGGTCGAGCTGCTTGACGAGCTTGGGGTGCACGGTGAAGCCGTCGGGGATCCGCAGCAGCTCGTCGTTGAGCACCTCCAGGCGCGTCGCGCTGACGGCGGTCTTGACCTCCGGCGACGGCGAGCGGTCAAGCGTGTACTCGCCCGTCGGCTGGTCGACCTCGCCGACCTCGGCGGCCCGCTCGATCTGTGCCTTGAGCTGCTGATGCAGGCGCGTGAGCTCGCCCCAGACCTCGTCCTTCTGGCGCTGCACGTCGCGCGTCGTGACGACGTTCTGGGCGACGAGCTGCTCGGCCCAGATCTCGGCGACGCGCTTGTGGCGGCGAATTCGCGCGGCCTGCTCGGGCTGCGTGTAGGCGGGCTCGTCGGCCTCGTTGTGGCCGAAGCGGCGGTAGCCGATCAGGTCGATCATGACGTCGTGGCCGAACGCGCGGCGGAACGCGAACGCCAGCCGCACCGCGGCGAGGCAGGCGGCGACGTCATCGGCGTTGACGTGGATGATCGGCACGTCGAAGCCCTTCGCGACGTCCGACGCCCAGCGCGTCGAGCGGGCGTCGTCGGGATCGGTCGTGAAGCCGACCTGGTTGTTCTGCACGAGGTGCAGCGTGCCGCCGACCGAGTAGCCGTCGAGCGCCTGCAGGTTGAGCGTCTCGGGCACGACGCCCTGCGCCGGGAGCGCGGCATCGCCGTGCAGCACGATCGGCACGGCGGAGTCGATGTCGCGGCGCGCGTGCGGACCGATCCGCGTCGTCTGCGCCGCGCGCGTCGCGCCGGTGACGACCGGCCCGACGTACTCCAGGTGCGACGGGTTGGACTCGAGGTTGACGAGGATCGAGGAGCCGTCGGGCAGCTGGTAGGAGCCCTGCGCGCCGTGGTGGTACTTCACGTCGCCGGTGCCGCCCTGCGGGATCGTCGTGACCGCCTCCAGCGTCGAGGCGCCCTCGAACTCGGCGAAGATCGTGTCGTACGGGCGGCCGAGGTTGTGCGCGAGGACGTTGAGCCGGCCGCGGTGCGCCATCCCGAGCACGACCTCGCGCCCGCCGTGCGCCGCGCACAGCTGGATCAGCTCGTCGAGCATCGGCACGGTCATGTCCAGGCCCTCGATCGAGAACTGCTTCTGGCCGAGGTAGGCCTTGTGCATGAAGCGCTCGAGCGCGTCGACCTCGATCAGGCGCTTGAGCAGCGCCTTCTGCTCGTCGGCGCTGAGCGGCGCGCGGAACTCGCCGGACTCGATCTTCGCGCGCAGCCAGGTGCGCTGGCGATGCGAGGCGATGTGCTCGATCTCGTAGGCGATCGTGCCGCAGTAGGTCTCGCGCAGGTGCGGCAGCGCGTCGGCGAGCGTCGCACCGGGGACGTCGATCCGCAGGATCTGCGCCGGGATGCGGGCCATCAGCTGCGGCGTCAGCCCGAGCGGCTCGGGATCGAGCGCCGGATCGCCCTCGGGCTCGCGGCCGAGCGGGTCCAGCCGCGCCGCCAGGTGGCCGTGCGTGCGGTGCGCTCGCAGCAGCGAGACGGCGGCCTGCACGGCGCGCAGCAGCTCGTCGTCGGGCTCGCCGGCCGGCGGTGGGGCGGACGGCTGCTCTTCGCCGCTGGCCGCGTCACGGGCGGCGACGGCTGCGGCGACAGGGGCAGGCGGCGACGGCGACGGCCCGAGCTGCGAGCCGAGCTCGTGGAAGAGCTGCTCGTAGAAGCCGTGCTCGCCCTGCAGGTACTCTTCGACGACCTTCAGGAAGCGCCCGGACTCGGCTCCCTGGATGACGCGATGGTCGTAGGTCGAGGTCATCGTCATGACCTTCTCGGCGCCGATCATCTTGCCGACCGCCTCGAGCCCGGCGGGGTAGCCGATCGCGCCCGTCGCGACGATCGTGCCCTGGCCGGCCATCAGCCGCGGAACCGAGGCGATCGTGCCGATCGCGCCGGGGTTCGTCAGCGAGACGTTCGCGCCGACCAGGTCGTCGGCACTGAGCTTGTTCTCGCGGGCGCGGGCGATCAGGTTGCCGAACGCGTCAAGGAACTCGGGGAACGTCAGACGACCGGCGTCGCGGATGACCGGGACCATCAGCGTGCGACTGCCGTCCTTGCGCTCGACGTCGACGGCGATCCCGAGGTGCACGGCGCCGTCGTCGATGCGATGCGGCTTGCCGTCGATCTCGGCGAAGTGGTGGGTCATCACCGGCATCTGCTCGGTCGCCGCGCGCGCGATCGCGTAGGCGATCAGGTGGGTGAAGGAGATCTTGTGGCCCGCCGCCTTGAGCTCCGCGCGGCGGCCGGTCATCGCCGTGACCGTGATCGTGCGCAGCGACGTCGCCGTCGGGACCTCCAGCGAGGTCTCCATGTAGCGGGCGAGCATCGCCGCGCCGCCCTTCAGCGCGGTGGCGCCCGTCGGGGGAGACGGAGCCGAGCCGACCGGGGCGGCGTTGGCGGCCGAGGCCGTCTTGGCCGCGAGCACGTCGGCCTTCGTGATCCGCCCCGCCGGACCGCTGCCCTGCACGGCCGCGATGTCGATCCCCTCGGCCGCGGCGACGCGGCGAGCGACGGGCGAGGCAGGTGCGCCGTCGTCATCGCGGCCGGGGCCCGCCGCCGGCTCGGCGGGCTGGTCGGCCGGCTCGGCGCGCCGAGCGGTCGGATCGATCGGCTCGTCGAGCTCGGCACCGTCGCCAGGCGCGGTCCCGGGGGCCGGTTCGGTCGGCTCGGCCGGCTGCGAGGACACCGTGCCGTCGCCGGGCGCGATCTCGGCGAGCACGCTGCCGACGGCGACGGTCTCACCCTCGCCGACGAGGATCGTCGCGAGCGTCCCGGAGGCCGGCGCGGGAACCTCGGCGTCGACCTTGTCGGTCGACACGTCGACGATCGTCTCGTCGGCCTGCACCGTGTCGCCCTCCTGCTTGTGCCATTCGAGGACGGTCCCTTCGCGGACCGACTCGCCCATCGCGGGAAGCGTCACCTGAACTGTCGTGTCCACGGCCATCCGAGACCTCCCACTCTAGACGGTGGAGTATCCCTCCCTACGCGCTCGTGGACGTCTGGCGGACCGGGGTGCCGGCGCCGCGACGGTGCTGGCGCACGAACTCCGCCGAGCCGATGAACGGGCCGACGCCACCGAGCACGGCCACGGCCGCCGCCAGGCGCAGGTTGATGACCCGCAGCCGCAGCGCGACGATGCAGGCCAGCGACATCGCGATCCAGCCGATGCCGTGCGCCCAGCCGAGCACGGTCTTCAGCCCGTCGGGGCCCGTGAAGATCGTGATCAGCAGCCCGGTGTACGCCGCGGAATGCGCGAACGAGGCCCATTTCAGGCGCTCGAAGGTCAGCAGGCGGGTCATCGGCCGTGGGCGGCGAGCAGCGTCGCCATCCGGCGCAGCGGCTCGTCGGCCTCCGCGGGCCATGCGGCGACGTCGGCCGGCCACCAGGCGTAGGCGTCGTGCTCGGCGTCCATCTCGATCTCCGCGCCGTCGGGCAGCCAGGCCAGGCCGACGACCATGACGAGCTGGTGCGGCAGGCGCACGAGCGCCTCGACGGTCAGGCGCTCGGGCTGCACCGCCCATTCCTCGTCCAGCTCGCGCGCGAGCGTGTGCGCCGGACTCTCGCCGACGTCGACGGCGCCGCCGGCGCCGAGTGCCCAGCGACCGGGCCAGGACGACAGCCAGGGCGCTCGGCGACCGGCGAGCCAGCGCCCGTCGGCGGCGCGCGTGACGGTCAGCGCAGCCATCGAGTGCGACGCGTCGCCCTCGACGAGGCGCAGCGCCCAGCGCGCCGGCTGCAGCTCGATCGTCAGCTCGTCGCCCTGCTCGGCGTGCGTGACGAGGCGACCGGAGAGCCCGTCGTGGCTCGGCGAGCCGCGCTCGCGCAGGGCCGCGATCGCGGCGTCCGCGGCCTCGTCCATCGGCTCGGGGGCCACGTAGCGCTCGGCGTGCCAGCGTGCGCGCACACGCTCGGCGGGCCAGTGGCCGCGAGCGAGGATGGCCGGCTGCTGCATCACCGCAACGATAGTTCGCGGGCCGGGCCGGCGAGCGCGCATGCCGCGCCGGCGACGGCGGCCGGCCGGGGCGACGTCAGGCGGCGTGGATCGGCACCGGCTCGACGAGCCCGAGGACGAGCTCGGCGGCCGTCGGCAGCTCGCGACGCTGCGGACCGACCGGCGGGGCGGCGAGCGCGTGGACGAGCGCGTGCGCGAGCTGCGGGCGGTTCTTCGCCACGGAGACCATCCCGAGGCGCTCGTAGGCCGTGTTGTTCGGGCGGATGTGACCGCGCGCCCAGCCGTAGGAGATGACCCGGCAGTCGCAGATCAGCGCCTCGAGCACGGTCAGCCCGGCGGTCGAGTGGATCAGCACGTCGGCGGCCGACAGCAGCGTGACCATGCGATCGGTGAAGCCCCAGACCTGGACGCGGTCGTCGGCACCGTAGGCCGCCTGCATCTGCTCGCGCGCGCCGTCGTTGTACCCGACGAGCACGACGACGGTGTTGGCGCCGTAGTGCAGCGCGGTGTCGGTCGCTCCGCGCAGGTCGCCGACGCCCCAGCCGCCGCCGGAGACGACGACGAGCGCGCCGCGCGAGGGCAGCTCGAGCTCGGCGCGCGCGGCAAGGCGCTCGGGCGGATCGCCGAAGCGCGGGTCGGTCAGCCCGTGAACGGCCTCGACGCGCGTGTGCGGCCCGGCGATCCAGCGCACCTCGGGCTCGGACTCGGGATGCGTGAGCAGGTGCAGGTCGATCCCGGGATGCGCCCAGTAGCGCAACGCGGCGAGGTCGGTGATCGCGCTGACGGCGGGCGCCGTCAGCGTGCCGGCGCTGCGCATGCGCCCGAACAGCTCGCTCCAGAGCGGATAGGTCGACACGACGACGTCGGCAGGATGGGCGCTCAGGTGGTCCTCCAGGCGACCGCCCATCGCCCGCTCGACGAGCTTCGAGCCGGCGCGCCGCAGCGGAGCAAGGCCCGTGCCGAGGAGGTAGGCCGCCTCGAACGCGACTCTGCCCACCGCCGAGTCCAGCGACGAGGCGCGGTCGATGGTCGCGCGCGCGAGCGGACCGGCGACCTCGAGCCCGTCGACGACGTCGACCGTGGCGCCGCGCTCGCGCAGTGCGCCGGCGAGGACGTTGGCGGGCACGTCGTGCCCGGCGCCGATCGAGGCGGTGAAGACGGAGATGGTGGTCGGCATCGTTGGGGATATCTTCGCGCACGATGCGCAGGCGCAATCACTGGGGCTGGGGCTATGAGGACGACGCCTGGTCGGTGGCGCAACTGCGGGCGGTCGCAGGCGGCCTGCAGGAGCACCTGCGGATCAGCGGCGACGGCGACGTGCGCGAGCCGGTCGCGCTCGACGACGCGTCGCTGCCCGCCCCGCGCGTCGCGGTGCCGCAGGCGGAGGCGCTGCGCGCGATCTGCTGCGACGACGCGCACGCGCGCGCGTCGCACGCCTGGGGCAGGTCCTACGGCGACGTCGTGCGCGGCTTCGCCGGCGAGTTCCGGTTCCCGCCGGACGTCGTCGCCCGCCCGCGCGGCGAGCGCGACGTCGAGGCGGTGCTCGAGTGGGCGGCGGGCGCGAACCTCGCGGTCGTGCCCTACGGCGGCGGCACGAGCGTCAGCGGCGGCGTGCAGTGCGAGGTGCCGGCGCGCTTCGACGGCGCCGTGTCGCTCGATCTCGGCGCGCTCGATCGCGTGCTGCGGATCGACGACGTCTCGCGCGCGGCGCTGATCCAGGCCGGCGCGACCGGTCCGGTGCTGGCGAGGCAGCTGCGCGCGCTGGATCTGACGCTGCGCTTCTACCCGCAGTCCTTCGAGCTCTCGACGCTCGGCGGCTGGATCGCGACGCGCGCGGCCGGGCACTTCGCGACGGTCGAGACGCAGATCGACGACCTCGTCGAGTCGGTCCGCGCGGTCACGCCGTCCGGCGCCTGGGAGTCACGGCGGCTGCCGCGATCGGGCGCCGGCGTCTCACCGGACCGGATGCTGCTCGGCTCGGAGGGCATCCTCGGCGTCCTCACGGAGGCATGGGTTCGCGTGCGCCCGCGACCGCGGGCCAACTCGCTGGCCGCGGTGCGCTTCTCCTCGTTCGGTGCCGGGGTCGACGCGCTGCGGGCGATCTCGCAGTCGGGGCTGGGTCCCTCCAACTGCCGGCTGATCGATGCCGAGGAGGCGCGCATGACCGGCGCCGCCGACGGCACCGCGGCCTTGCTCGTGCTCGGCTTCGAGGGCGCGTCGGAGGCGATCGTCCCGGTCGGCGAGCTGCTCGATCGGGCGCTGCACCTGTGCGCCGAGGCCGGCGGCGAGTGGGACGACGGCGCCGTGCGGCGGCCGCGCTTCGCCGGCGACCCGGCCGGCAGCGGCGACGCCGTCGGCGCCTGGCGGGCGGCCTTCTTCCGCGCGCCCTACCTGCGCGACGCGTTCGTCGCGATGGGGATCCTGTCGGAGACCTTCGAGACGGCCGTCACCTGGGAGCGGTTCTCGTCGCTGCACGCCACGGTGACGGCAGCGGCGTCCGAGGCGATCGGCGACGGCGGGCGGATCACCTGCCGCGTCTCGCACGTCTATCCCGACGGAGCGGCACCGTACTTCACCGTGCTGGCGCCGGCGCGCCGCGGCGAGGAGGTCGCGCAGTGGGCGCAGATCAAGGCCGTCGTCAGCGACGCCGTGCTCGCCGCCGGCGGCACGATCACCCACCATCACGCGGTCGGCCGCGACCACCGGCCGTGGTACGACCGCCAGCGCCCCGACGTCTTCGCCACGGCGCTGCGCGCCGCCAAGGCCGCCGTCGACCCGGCGGGGCTGATGAACCCCGGGGTGCTGCTCGACACGTAGGCCGCGCGCCCGGCGCGAGGTCGAGTGGCGACGAGCTTGTCCTGACGCACTGCTGGTCGCCACTCGACGCGCCGGGCGGCCGGGTGGCGCGACCGTCACAGCTCGCGCTCGTAGTAGAGGCTGAGCGGACCGTCGGGCCCGCCCTCGCGGTTGCTGAAGCCGAGGCTCTCGTAGAGCCCGCGCGCGGCGACGTCGTCCTCGGAGGTGCCGAGGTCCATGGTGTCGGCGCCCTCGCTCCGGGCCAGCTCGATCGCGGCGTTCATCAGCGCCCGCCCGAGCCCGCGGCCGCGCCGCTGCGGCGCGACGTAGAGCTCGGCCAGGTAGCACTCCAGGCCGTCGCTGCAGATCGCCGGGCGGAAGCGCAGCAGCGCGAGCCCGTCCGGTGCGTCGCCGGCGAGCAGCACCGCGGTCTGGCCGCCGGCGAGCAGCTGTCGCACGCGCTCGGCGAGCTTGGCCGGGCCCGGCGTCGGCTCGTCGTACTCGCTGTTGAAGTCGTGCAGCAGCCGGCCGATCGCCCCGGCGTCGGCGGCATCGGCGCGGCGCACCGCGCGGTCCGGCGCGGCGCTCACCGCGGCAGGAAGACGACGCGATCGTCGAGGCGCTCGATCGCGTGCCCGTCGAGGTCGAGCAGCCCGCCGAGGTCGTGCACCGAGCGGAAGCCGTTGAGCTCGGCGCGCAGCTCGACGATGCGCGTCGCCAGCGCGTCGTCGATGCCCGGCAGCTGCAGCAGCGCGCCGATCGAGGCGTTGTTGACGTCGACGAGGCCGGCGGCCTGCGCGCCGGGACGGTCGGGGCGCCCGACGCCGAGCTCGAGCGCCAGCTCGGGTCGCTGCGCCGCCAGGCGCTGGGCCTCGCGGCGCTCCTCGAGCCTGCGCTCGGCCGCCTCGCGCTCGCGCACGAACGGCGACGACGCGTCCCGCAGGTAGGTCTGCTTGATGCTGAGCGTCGTCGCGACCGCGCCGGCCCAGGCGAGGATGATCAGCAGGCCGCCGCCCGCGCCGCCGTCGTTGGCCACCGCAGCGATCCAGCCGGCCAGCGCGACGACGCTCCACAGCACGCCCATCGCGACCCAGCGCGAGCGCCGCTGGACGCGGCCGGGAACGATCGGTGCCCACGCGCCGAGCCCGAACGGCGTCGCCGAGACCCACACCCACCACGGCACCTCCCTCATCGCCCCAAGAATACGGCGCGGGTCCACACGCCGCCACGGGTCGCAAGCGGTTGCGATCGCGGTCCGAGGCGCTACCGTTGTGACGAGCGATGCCGTCCCCGACCGAGAAGATCGCCGCCAACCTGCGCGCCTTCCAGATCGCCCTGAACGCGCACGACCGCGAGAACCCGACGCACACCGCGCACGGGATCGGCCTGGCCCACTTCGACATGGAGCGGCTCGGGTTCGACGAAGGCGAGGAGGTCCTGCCCGGGATCACGATCCATGCCGACAGCGGCGTGACCGGCAACTTCCGCGTGCTGTGCGACGGCGATCACCTCGAGCAGCTCGAGGCCGAGGAGGCCGAGGTCGTCGACGCCGTCTCGACGCAGGCGGCACCGGTCCCCGTCGGCTCACCGCGCGAGGACGAGCGCGGCGCCTGACCCGGGCCGGCCGCGCTCGGCGGAGCGGCCGTCGCCGGACGGGACCTCGGGACCTCGGGACCTCAGACGTCGAGCTGCACCTGCACGCCATCGCCCGAGAAGCAGACGAGCCCCGCGATCTTCATCGCCTCGGCGCGCGGCAGCTCGTAGCTGTGCGCCGCGTCGAGCAGCGTCTCGCCGCCCGCGTGGACGTGCCAGTAGATCGCGTCGCCGATGTACGGGTCGATCGTCGTCGTGTCGCTCGGGCGCAGGTGGCCGGCCTTGACGTCGCCGCGCGGCAGGTAGGCGCACACGGGCATGCTCGTCTCGAAGACGAGCGTCGGGTGAGCGCTCTGCGCGATCAGCTCGCCGGCCGCGGTCACGCGCACCGGCCGTGAGCTCGTGTGGACGTCGACGCGGTGGTAGGGGTCGCGCAGGCCGCCTCCGACGGGCTCGTCCTCGACGAGCCAGCGATCGGCCCGCGCCGGGTCGAGCGCCGCGAAGCCGCTCAGCCACGACGCCTGCTGCAGCGGCTGCTCGTAGCCCCAGACGGCGTCCTCGCGCAGCTCGTCGCCGGCGCGCAGCGACCAGTACGACGCGTCGCCCTTGAACGGGCAGTGCGTCGTCGTGCCGGTGCGCTGCAGCAGGTTCTCGTCGAAGTCCTCGAGCGGCACGTAGGCGACGGGCCGGATGCCCGTCTCGTGCAGGAGGTGCGCGCGGCGCGTGTCGAGCACGCGCGAGTCGCCGACGAACGCGCGCAGGCGGCGCGCGTCGGCCTCGAAGAGGATCCGGTGCGCCGGCGCCTGGATCGTGTAGTTGGACTGCGCCGGCACGCCGCCGAGCGGTCCGCTTCCCCGCGTGAGGCTCATCGTGTCGCCCTCGGCTCGTCTGCGTCGTGCGGTCGCGGATCGGTCGCGGGCGGCCGCGTCATGTCGTCTCCACCTTGAGCTCACGGGCGAACGCGCGCTCGAACAGCTCGACCTCGCGCTGCACCGCCCAGCGCTCGACGGCCGCGCTGCCGTCGGACTCCAGCTCGAGGCGAATCGTGCCGTTGTCGGCCGCGACGTGGGCCGCGCGGACGCTCTGGTCGCGGCTGCGCTCGAGGTCCTCGGCGAGGCGCAGCAGGATCGCCAGGCGATCGAGCCGCTCGCGGTCGCCGTCCTGCGCGAGCGGCGCGAGCTCGCCGAACTCCGGCATGCCCTTGCGGTGATAGCGGGCGGCCTGCGCGATCAGCGCGACCTCGCGCGGGTCGTAGCCCGGCAGTCCGGCGTTGAGAATGAGATACCTCGAGTGCTTGTGGTGGTCGTCGTAGTCGACGGACATGCCGATGTCGTGCAGCACGCAGGCCGAGAACAGCAGCTCGCGCTCCCAGCGGTCGCCGGGATGCAGGCCGTGCTCGGCGAGCTCGTCGAAGAGGGTGAGCGCCAGCCGCGCGACGTGCTCGGTGTGCGCGGGGCCGACCTGATAGCGGGCGGCGAGGTTGCCGACGCTCGCGCGGCGCACGTCGTCGAACAGCGGCGGGTCGCCGTCGAGGTGCGCGCTGAAGAAGACGCCCTCGCGCAGACCCGCCTCGGTGACGGTGATCGCGTCGAACTCGCCGTGCTCGAGCACTGCCTGGACGGTGATCGCGCCTGCCAGGATGAGGTCGGCGCGCGCGTACTTGATGCCCTTGACGTTGCCGCGCTGCGACGCGGGCATGTCGGCCAGCCGCTCGATCAGGTCGCCGAGCGCCGCGCGCGTGATCTCAAAGCCCTGGATGCCGCCGACCGACGGCCGGCCCGCGCCGGCCTGGATCGCCGCCGCCAGGTTGCGCATCGTGCCGCCGATCCCGACGATCTTGCGGCCCGAGCGCGGCAGCCAGCCGGCCTCGTCGGCGAGCGTCTCGCGGATGTGCGCCCGGAGCGCCTTGCGCGCCTTCTTCGACGGCGGGTCGTCGTCGGCGAGGAAGTGCTCGGTCATCCGCACCGCGCCCAGCGGCCACGAGCCGAGCCGGCCCGGATGGCGGCTGACGACCTCGACGAGCTGCAGCGAGCCGCCGCCGAGATCGAGCACCGCGCCGTCGGCGACGGTCGTCGAGTTGACCGCGGCGAGGTAGCCGTAGTAGGCCTCCTGCGCGCGGCTGAGGACGCTGACCTGCAGGCCCGTCTCGTCGCGCACGCGGTCGAGGAACGCGCGCTGGTTGGTGGCATCGCGGATCGCGCTCGTGGCGACGGCCTGGATGACGTCCCTCCCGCCGTCGTCGCCGCCGCCGTCCCCGTCCTGGCCGGCGATCCCGGTCGCGGCGCAGAAGTGGGCGAACACCTCGGCGGCCTCCAGCGCGCGCTTCATCGGCTTCTTGCCGAGCTCGCCGGCGGCGTCGAGGCCCTCGCCGATGCGCACCGGCAGGTAGATCTCGTCGGTGCGCTTCCACCAGCCCGCGGCGGCCGCGAAGACGACCAGCCGGAAGGAGTTCGAGCCCATGTCGATGACCGCTGTACGGCGCTCCGCCACGGCGTTCGTGCTCAGCTCGCGGCCGGTGCGGTCATCGGCAGCAGCTTAGAGGCGCATCCGAACGCGAGCTGCACGCCACGGCTCGCGACCCACCCATCCAGGCGCGGCACCGCTCACCGCGGCGATCGACCTCTACCGCGACGACGAGCCGACCCGCAGCGAGCTCGAGCGGATCTTCCTCGCGCTGTGCGACGCGCACGCGCTGCCGCGACCGCTCGTCAACCACGTCGTCGAAGGCGAGGAGGTCGACTTCCTCTGGCCCGAGCAGCGACTGATCGCCGAGACCGACGGCCGCGAGACGCACCTCACGCACGCCGCCTTCGAGCGCGATCGCGCGCGGGATGCGCGCTACGTCGTGCTCGGCTACCGGGTCCTGCGCTTCACCTACCGCCGGGTCCTTCGCGACGCGCCCGCCGTCGCCGGCGCGCTACGCCCCCTGCTCTACCCGGGTCCGCCGGCGCGCCCGGCGCCGCCCGCTACGAGGGGCGCTCGATGAGCTCGATCCGGTAATCGTCCGGATCGCGCACGAAGCACAGCAGCGAGCCGCCCTCGCGGACGCGGTAGGGCGGCTTCTCGGGCTCGATGCCCTGCTCGGCCAGCGCGGCCAGCGTCTCGTCCATGTCCGAGACGGTCAGCGCGATGTGGTTGTAGCCGGTCCCGTGCGTGTACTCCGACACCCCGTGGTTGTACGTCAGCTCGAGCCGATCGCCGTCTCCGGGCAGGCCCATGAAGACGTTGATCGCCTCGTCGCGGATCGGCTTGCGAGCGCGCTCTTCGAAGCCGAGCGCCTCGTAGAAGGCCACCGAGCGGTCGATGTCGCCGATCCGGTAGCACGTATGGATGAGCTCCTTTGCAGCCATCGATCACACAGTACCCTGACCCTCATGCTCATCGAACGCTCCATGTCCGACGGCTTCCTGACGAACACGTACCTCGTCGCGAGCGGCCCCGGAGCGCCCGGCTTCCTCGTCGATGCAGGCGGCCCGATGGACCCGCTCTTCCAGGCCGCCGAGCGCCACGGCGTCGCGGTCACCCATCTGCTGCTGACCCACCACCACCACGACCACGTCTGTGATCTGGACGCCGTCACGCAGCGCTACCCGGACGTCGTGATCCTCGCCCACCCCGACGAGCCCGTCGACGCAGAGCCCTTCGCGCCGCTGCAGATCGGCGACCTGCCGGTCGACGCGGTCCACACGCCGGGCCACACGGCGGGGATGCTGAACTTCACGGTCCCCGGTCACGTCTTCACCGGCGACACGCTCTTCAAGAACTCGATCGGCGGCGTGCGCGCGCCCGGCAGCACGTCCTATGCGGACATCAAGGCGTCGATCATGGACACGCTGATGGGTCTCGATCACGCGACCGAGGTCCACCCCGGCCACACCGATCCGACGACGATCGGCGACGAGTGGGAGCACAACGCCTTCATCCGCGTCTGGCGCGGGCTGGATCCCGAGGGCGACGAGCCGGTCACGGTCCAGGGCGAGCCCGCGACGCTCGTCGTCTGGGGCGACGACTACGACGGCGGGCACAAGGCCTGGGTGCGCTGGCCCGATGGGCGCGACGACATCGTGCCCGGCTCGCGCGTGCAGCGCGAAGCCGGCTAGCGGGCTCCGCGCCCGCATACCGACGCCGCCGATGGCCAAGAAGGACGCAATCCCGACATCGCGGCTGAGCCGCTCGTCGAAGGTCGGCAAGCTCGCCGCCACGCAGGCGGCCAAGCAGATGGGCACGCGCGCGACGAACGTCGCGCGCTCGGACACCGGCCGCGAGCAGGCGCTCGCCAAGCGCCAGCTCGAGACGGCCGAGCAGATCGTCGCCGCGCTGGGGACGATGAAGGGCGCCGCGATGAAGCTCGGCCAGGTGATGTCGTTCCTCGACGTCGGCCTCGTCCCGCAGGAGTACCGAGAGGAGTTCCAGGCCAAGCTCGCCGAGCTGCGCGACGCCGCGCCGAAGGTCGCCTTCAAGGACATGAGGAAGGTCATCGAGGGCGAGTACGACGCCTCGATCGAGGACGTCTTCTACACCTTCGACCCGGTGCCGATCGCGGCGGCGTCGATCGGGCAGGTCTACCGCGCGCGGCTGAAGGACGGCCGCGACGTCGCCGTCAAGGTCCAGTACCCCGGCGTCGCGCAGGCCGTCCGCGCGGACATGCAGAACCTCGGCATCATCCTGCGGCTGATGAAGATGGTCGCGCCCGGCCTCGATCCGAAGGCGATGGGGGAGGAGATCCGCTCGCGGATCGACGAGGAGCTCGACTACGAGCTCGAGGCGCAGAACCAGCGCACGCTCGCGCGGATCTTTCGCGGCCACCCGTTCATCTTCGTGCCCGAGGTCGTGACGAAGCTCTCGCACGAGAAGGTCATCGTCAGCGAGTTCGTCTCAGGTCGCGGCTTCGAGGAGCTCAAGCAGCTGCCGCAGGCCGAGCGCGACCGCCTGGGCGAGATCGTCTACCGCTTCTACTTCGGCTGCATGTACCGCCACCACCAGTTCTCCGGCGACCCGCACCCCGGCAACTCGCTGCTGCTCGACGACGGGCGGATGGCGTTCCTGGACTTCGGGCTGTTCAAGCGCATCCCGGCCGCGATCGCCGAGTTCGAGCTGGAGATCCAGCGGCTCGCGGCGACCGGCGACGGGCAGGCGATGATCGATCACCTCGTCGCCGGCGGCTTCATCGCCAAGCCCGACTACTACACGCCCGAGGACATCCTCGAGCAGGTCCACGACATGACCTGGTGGTACGTGCAGGACGGCGAGGTCGCGCTGACGCCGGAGATCGCGACCGAGGTGATGATCGAGATGTCCGACCCGCGCTCGTCGCACTTCGCGAAGATGCGCCACGAGACGCTGCCGCCCGATCACCTCTTCGGCCGCCGCCTGGAGATGCTCACGCTCGCCGTCATGAGCCAGCTGCGCGCGCGCGGCAACTGGCACCGGATCGCCCGCGAGTGGATCTACGGCGACGAGCCGGTGACCGAGCTCGGCCGCCAGGAAGCCGAGTTCTACGCCGCGCACCCGCCCGCGGCGGTGCTGCGCGGCGCCGCGTGACGCGGGCCGCGGCCCGCTGGCGCGTCGCGGCGCTGACGACGGCGCTCGCGTGCGTCTTCCTGCTCGTCGCGTCGAGCGGCGGCCTGTCCTCCGAGCGGGTGCGCGACGCGATCGACCCGCTCGGCACGGCCGCGGTCCCGGCGTTCATCCTCTGCAGCGCCCTGCTGACCTGCGCGCTGTTCCCGGGCCCGCTGCTGGCGGGCGCGAGCGGGCTGTTGTTCGGCACGGCGCTCGGCACGCCGGTCGCGATCGCGTCGGCGACGCTCGGCGGCGTGCTCGCGTTCTGCATCGCGCGCTTCGTCGCGCACGACGCCGTCGAGGCACTCGCCGGCAGGCGGCTGCGGCCGGTGCAGGAGTGGATCGAGCGGCGCGGCTTCTGGGCCGTGCTGTACGCGCGGATCGCGCCGGGCGTCCCCTACACGCTCGTCAACTACGTCGCCGGGTTGACCCGCGTCTCGCTGCTCGCCTTCGCGGCAGCGACCGCACTCGGGGTCGCCCCGCGCGCCTTCGCCTACGCGGCGCTCGGCGGCTCGCTGCAGGACCTCGGCTCGCCCGAGGCGATCGTCGCAATCGCCGCACTCGTCCTGATGGCGCTCACCGGCATCCTGCTCGTGCGCCGCGAGCGGGTCGCCGGCCGGGTCCAGGCGCCCTCACGAGTCGGCTGACCGCCGCCCGCGCAGGGGTGTGGCGGATCAGCCTCGGCCGGCGAGGCTGACCGGCCACACCCCCCCGACCACGATCCGCAGCGCGTGCAGCGAGCTAGAGCTGCTGGACCTGAAACAGCGAGGTCGAGCCGGGCACGCCGCTCGGCAGGCCCGCGGTCACGGCGACGCGCTGGCCGGGCTGACACCAGCCGAGCTCGACGACGCGGCGACAGGCGTCGAGCAGCAGCTCCTCGGTGACCGAGTGCTTGCGCAGGAACTCCGCCCGGACGCCCCAGATCAAGCCGCAGCGGCGAATCGTCTCGCGGCCCGGCGAGAGCGCATAGATCGGCACCGTCGGGCGGTGCGCCGAGACGAGGCGCGCCGAGCGGCCGGAGAGCGTCGGCACGACGATCGCGTCGAGCTCGAGCTCGCGCGCGGCCATGCAGACCGAGTAGGCGACCGTGTACGACGGATCGCGCGCGTCACGGTGCACGCGCTTCTCGTTCCAGCGCCGGTACGGCGCGGCCTTCTCGGTCGTCCGCGCGATCGAGTCCATCATCGCGATCGACTCGACCGGGTAGCCGCCGATCGCCGTCTCCTGAGAGAGCATGATCGCGTCGGTGCCGTCGAGGATCGCGTTGGCGACGTCGGCGACCTCGGCTCGTGTCGGCCGCGGCGAGTGGACCATCGAGTCGAGCATCTGCGTCGCCGTGATCGATGGCCGCGCGAGCCGGCCGGCACAGGCGAGCAGCTCCTTCTGCACGATCGGCACGCGCTCGATCGGCAGCTCGATGCCGAGGTCGCCGCGGGCGACCATCACGCAGTCGGCGGCGCGGATGATCTCCTCGGCGCGGTCGACGGCCTGCGGCTTCTCGATCTTCGCGATCAGCGGCAGCCGCGTGTGCTCGCGCACGAACGCGATGTCCTGCGGGCCGCGCACGAACGACAGCGCGACGAGGTCGACGCCGATCTTCTCGCCGACCGCGAGGTGGACGAGATCCTCCTCGGGCACGGACGGCAGCTCGTCGAGCGGACCGGGGATGTTCAGGCCCTGGCGCGACGCGACGGCGCCGCCGACCTCGACCTCGGTCTCGAGCTCGAGCGTCGACTCGCGCACGGCGACGACGCGCAACCGGACGCTGCCGTCGGCGAGGTAGAGGTCGTCGCCCGGCGTCATCGCGCCGATCAGCTCAGGCCGTGCGACGGCCATGCGCGATGCCGTGCCGATACCGTCCTCGCCGCAGGCGAAGACGACCCGGTCGCCGGGCTTGAGGTCGACGTGATCGTCCTCGAGCGCGCCGATGCGCAGCTTCGGGCCGGGCAGGTCCTGCAGGATCGCGACCGGGCGCCCGACGCGACCGGATGCCTCGCGCACGCGCCCGGCCGTCTCGGCGTGCTGCTCGGCGGTGCCGTGCGAGAAGTTCAGGCGCGCGACGTCCATGCCGGCAGCGACCATCCGCGCGAGCGTCTCGGGGTCGCGCGAGGCCGGGCCGATCGTCGCGACGATCTTCGTGTGACGCTGCACGCTCCGAGCGTACTGCGCGGATCGTGTCGTCCCTGTTACCGAGCCGATCGGTCGGCGATCAGCGGCGGAACTTCGTGCGCTGGAACTCGAGCCGGTAGGACGTGCTCAGCGAGACGCCGCGGTTGGCGGCGACGCGGATCGCGACGTAGTAGCGGCGCGCGCTGCGGCCCGTGTTGCGAACCGTCACGGCGTCGGTCTGACCGGCGGCCTTGCGCGAGCGCGCGAGGATCCTCGAGCTCTGATCGATCGACCGCGCGTCGGAGCGGTAGATGAACAGGTCCGGGTTGCCGAACGCCGGCCGCAGCCGGATCCGCGCCTGCGAGCGGGCGGGCAGGCGGATGCGGTAGACGTCGACCGGATCCTTCAGCCGGTCGGCTGTGGCGCTGAACGTCCGCCGGCCCGAGCCCGTCCAGACGTAGCGGTCGGGGTTCGTGAAGACCGAGCCGTCGACGAACGAGATCCCGTCGTTGGGCTCGAGCGGGTCGAGCGCGGGCGTCGGCGCGGCGAGCGCGGCGCCCATCTGGATCAGCCCGAAGCCGCTGCCGAGGTCATAGCCCGGCGGGTCGATGTCGCGCGCCGAGCGGCGCAGCACGTCGGCGAGCTGCCCGTTGCGCAGGTTGGGGCGCACCGTCGCCAGCCAGGCCGCGGCACCGGAGACGATCGGGGCGGCGAAGCTCGTCCCGCTGCCGAGCGTGACGCCGTCGGCGACCCCGTCGTCGTCGAAGACGGTGGGGATCGCGAGCGGGATGCCGACACCCGGCGCCGCGACGTCGATCGCGGCGTTCTCGCTGCTGAACGCCGACGGCTGCAGCGCCGCGTTCAGCGCCGCGACCGACAGCACGTGCGGATAGGCGGCGGGATAGATGACGGGGTTGCCGGCCGCGAACTCGTTGCCGGCGGCCGCGACGACGAGGCTGCCCCTGGCGAACGCGATCTGCACGGCCGCGTACAGCGTCGTGCAGGGCTGTGGCGATCCGAAGCTCAGGTTGATGACCCGCGCGCGGGCGTTGGCTGCGGCGACGACGGCGTTGGCCGCATCCGAGCAGCGGAGGTCCAGCGGCAGGCCGACCGACAGCACCGGGTTGGATGGGAAGATTCCGAAGACGCCGGAGCCGTTGAGCGCGCCCGTCGCGGCGGAGGCGACCATCGTTCCGTGCGGGCCGAGCAGCGGACCGGGATTGAGCACGGTCGTGTGCCCGGCGAGATCGGGATGCGTGACGTCGACCTGCTGATCGACGACGGCGATCGTCGCCGCGCCCGGCGCGGGAGGCGCGATCCCGGGCTCGACGACGAGCCCGCGCGCGTAGCCGCCGGGCTGCGCGTCGAGCGCGCTGGCGTGCTTCATGGCGGTGTCGGGCTCGGCGTAGCGCAGCGCGCCGTCAGCGCGCAGGGCCGCGGCGAACGCGCGCGCCCGCACCGTCGCGACGCGGTAGACCACGCCCGTGCGCAGCTTCTGCGCGCCGAAGCGGCGGGCGGTCGCGGCGGCCTGCGCGCGACCGGGCTCGGCGGCCACGAGCCACGTCGCCGGCTGCGACGAGGCCGACGCGGCGGCCGCGCCGGGACCCTCCGTCGCCGGCAGGAGCATCGGGCGCTCGTCGTGGCGCACGGCCGACGCGGCGGCAGCGACCGGCACGGCCGCGAGGAACGTCAGCGCTACGAGCGCGGCGCGGAGGGCGAGAGGCCTCATCGGCCCCGGACTGTAGCCGGGGCCGCGCTCGCCGGGCGCAGTCGCGAGATTCCTGGCGCCCTGGCGTGCGGCGGCGCCCGACCTACAGCACGAAGCGCCCGTCCTGCATGACGGTCTCGCCGTCTGCCGTCAGCCGGCCGCCGGCGCGCAGGTCGCAGATCAGGTCCCAGTGCAGCGCCGATTCGTTCTTGCCGCCGGTCTCCGGGTACGAGCGACCGAGCGCGAGGTGCACCGTGCCGCCGATCTTCTCGTCGAACAGCGTCGCGCCGATCGGCCGGTCGATGCCGAAGTTCGTGCCGATCCCGACCTCGCCCAGGCGGCGCGCGCCCTCGTCGCTGGCGAGCGCGCGCTGCAGGTAGTCCTCGCCGCGCTCGGCGGCCGCGGCGACGACGAGCCCGTCGCGCAGCTCGAGCTCGACGCCGGCGACGTCGACGCCGGCCGGCGCGGACGGCACGCCGAAGCGGATGCGCCCGTTCGCGCTCGCCTCGTGCGGTCCGGTGAAGACCTCCCCGCTGGGCATGTTGCGCTTGCCGTCGGAGTTGACCCAGGTGCGGCCCTTGACGGTCAGCGTGAGGTCGGTCCCGGCGGACTCGATGCGCAGCTCGCGTGCCGGCGCGAGGCGGTTGATGAGGACCTCCTGGAAGCTGCGCAGCTCGGCCCACGAGCGGACCGGATCGGCCTGGTCGAGAAACAGCGCGCGCTGCACGAAGGCCTCGAAGTCGGCGAGGCTCATGCCGGCCTGCTGCGCGCCGGCCTGCGTCGGCCACAGCGTCGAGCACCAGCGCTTGCGCATCACCTGGTCGCGGATCGGCTTGCGGGCGAGCGCCGCGCGGGCGAGCCGCTCGGGATCGATCCCGGCGAGGGCGCGCGTGTTCTCCGGTGCCTGGATCGCCAGCTGCGCGTGCGCCTTCTTGGCCTCCGCGAAGGCGACGCCGGCATACGTGTCGAGCTGGCGGTCGCGCGCATGGCGGTGAAACGCCGCCGTCGCACCGGGCGGCTCGACGCGCAGCAGCGGCCAGGCGTCGCGGGCGAGGATCGCGCGCTGGCACTCCAGCAGCAGCGGCGCGGCGAGCGTCGTCGAGCGCACGAGCACCTCCTGGCCGGGCTGCACCTCCAGGCAGTAGCCGGTCAGCAGGTCGGCGAACGCCGCCGCGTCGAGGGACATCGCGCGTGCGCCCCGGGCTACGCCCGCCAGCCCTCGGCGAGCGCGGCGAGCGGCTCGGCGGGGTCGGCGCCGAGCAGCTCGGCGAGCGCGCCGACGAACCGCTCCTGCGGCTCCTGGCGGGCGCCCTCGCCCATCACGCCGACGCGCCACAGCCGGCCCGCCAGCGGACCCAGGCCACCGGAGATCTCGATGCCGTGATCGAGCAGCAGCCCGCGCCGGATCGCGGCCTCGTCGACGTCCGCCGGCGGGCTGACGGCGAGCAGCGGGTGCAGCTGCTCGCCATCGGGCGCGAGGCGCTGGCAGCCGAACACGGCGAGCGCGTCGCGCAGCGCGTGGTGCGCGCGGCGGTGGCGCTCCCACGCCGACGGCAGCCAGTCGTCGCCGACGGCGATCCGCAGCGCCTCGCGCAACGCGTAGATCATGTTGATCGGCGCCGTGTGGTGGTACGTGCGGGCGGCCGACGCGCCACCGGACCCCGTCGCGGGATTCCAGTAGTCGAGCACGAGCGCGAGGTCGAAGTACCACGACGGCCCGCGGCGCTCGCGCGCGCGCAGCTTGTCCAGCGCGCGCTCGCCGGCGGTGAACGGGGCCAGGCCGGGCGGGCAGTTCAGGCACTTCTGCGTGCCCGAGAACGCGGCGTCGATGCCGGCCTCGTCGATCCTGAGCGGATGGCCGCCGAGCGACGTGACGCAGTCGACGAGCAGCAGCGCGTCACGCTCGCGGCAGGCGTCGGCGAGGCCGTCGAGCGGCTGTGCGACGCCGGTCGACGTCTCGCCGTGGACGACGACGATCGCGTGCGTGCGGGGGCCCGTGGCGGCCTCGATCAGCCGCTCGGGCGCGATCGCGCGCCCCCAGTCGGCCTCGACGCGGACGACGTCGGCGCCGGCGCGCTCGAGCTCGTCGGCCATCCGCACGCCGAACAGGCCGTTGACGCCGCAGACGACGCGATCGCCCGGATCGACGAAGTTGGCGACGAGCGCCTCCATGCCGGCGCTGCCGGTGCCCGAGATCGGCAGCGTCGCGAGGTTCGCGGTCTGGAAGGCCTCGCGCATGAGCGCGATCGTCTCGCCCATGATCTCCGCGAAGGCGGGGTCCATGTGACCGATCGTCGGCTGGGCGAGCGCGGCCAGGACGCGCGGCGGGACGGGGCTCGGGCCGGAGCCGAGCAGCAGCCGCGTCGGGATGTCGGTGGCAGCGGGGCCGTCAAGCTCGGTCGTCATCGACAGCGGGCCGCTGAGGCGTTGATCGAAGAGAGAGTCATAGCGCAGATCATTGCGCGTCGGGACACGCGCTCGCGCTCGCACGTGGCGGAGGCCGTCACTACGGCGCCTCGACGTCGGGGAAGTTCGCGGCGAGATGCTCGCGCAGGACGTCGCGAATCCAATGCCGCTCGTCGGTGGAGGCGAGCCGGTAGCGCGCGAGCAGCTCCTTCTGTCCCTCGGTCGGCACGCCGGAGACCTCCCAGCGCTCGGCGAGCCGCTCGAAGAGGAACTCGACCGCGCGATGCCAGGAGTCGTCGGTCGTCTTGCGCTGGTCGTGCAGCGTCGCGGCGTACTTGCGGCGCGTCAGCGGCGTCATCGAGCCGCGCAGCGTGAGGACGTTGCCGTCCGCGTCGCGGTAGTCCGTGCTCGGTGCCGAGATCCGTCCCGCTGCCCGGTTGCGCTTGCCCATCCGGCCTCACCCTAGATGGTCGTATCGGAATGGCACGTTGCTGAGCATCGAACGCGATCGAGGTGCCGCCCTGAGCGCACGCGATCGGTCTCGGCTCAGGCTGCGCGGCGGATGCGAGCCGAGCGACCGCGCGGGTCGTATCGTCCGTTGCATGACGTCCACGACGAGGCGGCGCGAGCTCGGCCGTGGCGAGCGGGTGGTGCCCGGCATCTGGCGGCTGCGCCTGCCGCTGCCGTGGCCGGGCGTGCCGCATTGCAACGCCTACGCGGTCGCCGCGGGCGGCGGGGTGGTCCTGTTCGACTGCGGGCTGCACGAGCCCGATTCGCTTGCCCAGCTGGAGCGCGCGATGGCGCAGGTCGGGCTGGCGCTGCCCGACGTCCGGCTGCTCGTCTGCACGCACGCGCACGCCGACCACTACGGCCAGTCGGCGAGCGTCGTAGACGCGAGCGGCTGCGAGCTGTGGATGCACCCCGCCTACGCACACGTGAGCGCGGGGCTCGACGATCCCGACGCACTGCTCGCGCGACGCCTCGAGATCGCACGCCAGAGCGGGGTGCCGGTCGAGCCGCTGCGCGAATGGTCGGCGACCGCGCGCTCGCTCGGCAGCGGGGTCGCGCGCTTCGTCGAGCCCGACCGGGCGCTGGCGGCAGGGATGACGGTGCAGACCGATCTCGGGCCGTGGGCGGTCGTCGAGACGCCCGGCCATGCGCCGTCGCACGTCTGCTTTCACCAGCCCCAGCGGCGCCATCTGATCTCCGGCGACCACCTGCTCGGTCGCGTGTCGCTGTACTTCGACTACGGCTGGACGCCCGATCCGGTCGGTGAGTTCCTGGCCTCGCTGGATCGCGTCGAGGCACTCGACGCGCGCCTCTGCCTGTCCGGCCACGGTCGCTCGTTCGCCGACGTGCACGCCCACATCGAAGCCAATCGGACGCTCGTCGCGGAGCGATTGGCGCTCGTCCGGCGTGCCGTCGCCGAGCACGGCCCGATCACCGCCTACGACGTCGTGCCGCTGCTGCACGGCGCCGAGCTGACCCTGCTGACGGCCGGCTGGTGGCTGCCCGAGACGCTGTCCTACCTGCGCCACCTCGAGCTCGCCGGCGTGCTCCTGCGCGACGGAGGAGATCCCGAGCGCTGGTCGCTCAGCGAGCGCGCTCGGACGACCCGTTAGCCTGTACCCATGCCAGCCATCCCCGGTGAGCCTCTTCACCCCGAGCATCCCGAGCTGGGCGAGCTGACGACGAAGGACGGGCGCAAGGTCAAGCTGAAGCTGCCCGGCGGCATGCCGCAGCGCATCAAGCCCGACACGACCGAGCAGCGCCAGCCCGCGGAGCCTCCGCGGCACAACGGCGGCCCGATGCAGAGCCCGCTCGGCTGACCTCGGCCAGCCGTCCGCCACGGGTCCCCGGTGTGTCGAATCATTCGCGCCCGGCGCGAACCATCCGCACCGCGGCGTCTACTCGCCCAGCACGAGGCCGAGGATCCCCAGCAGCCCGCCCGCCCGCAGGCCGACCCGCAGCGCCGCCGCCTCGACCGCCCCGAGCGAGCGCTCGTCGCGCGCGCGATCGACGCCGGCGCCGAACGCATCGACGAGCTCGTCGTCGGAGACGCCCGCCGGCTGCTCGCGCTGGACGAGCGCGCGCAGCAGGTCCTCGCGCGAGATCGCGAGCCTGCAGGCGGTGCCGTCGAGCGTCGCGAGCGCGGCCCGCTGCGTGCGCTCGACGTTCGCGGGACGGGCGCGCGGCGCGCAGGGATCGGCGCTCGGGCGCGGGCCGAAGCCGCCACCGCCGAGCGACGCGTAGATCGCGACGAGCAGCGCCGCGGCCGCCGCCGCGCCGG
>JAUYGN010000027.1 GCA_030690545.1 Solirubrobacteraceae bacterium | reverse complement strand
TCCCCGCGCCGCGGCCCGCACGGCTCCCCGGCACTGCCTTCGCCTGCGCGCGTGCGCACGCCGCTGCCCGCCCGCGCGCGCCGCGTCGAGCGCTCCTAGCGCCCGCCGCCGGCGGTCATCTCCCGGAGACGACCCCAGTGGGCAGTTCACTAGTCTCGCGGCCATGAGCGCCCCGAGCTCCGTCCTCTCCGATGGCACGATCCTGCGTCTCGTCGAGCAGGGGCGGATCGCGATCGAGCCGTGGGATCCCGCGATGGTCCAGCCCGCCAGCGTCGACCTGCGCCTCGGCAACACGTTCCGCGTCTTCCACAACCACCGCACGGCTGCGATCGACCTCGCCGCGCCCCCGCAGAACCTCACCGAGCAGATCACGATCGGCGACGACGAGCCGTTCGTCATCCACCCGGGCGAGTTCTGCCTCGGGCGGACGCTCGAATGGGTCGAGCTCCCCGACGACGTCGTCGCGCGCATCGAAGGCAAGTCGAGCCTGGGCCGCCTCGGGCTGATCGTCCACGCGACGGCCGGCTTCGTCGACCCGGGCTGGAAGGGGACGCTGACGCTGGAGATCACGAACCTCACGCGCGTGCCGATCAAGCTGTGGGCGGCCAAGCCGATCGCGCAGCTGTCGTTCATGACGCTCGATGCTCCGGCGCTGCGCCCGTACGGTCATCCGGAGCTGGGCAGCCACTACCACGGCCAGGTCGAGGCGACCGAGAGCCGCTACGAGGGCGGCCCCGGCGCGCCGGCGCCCGACGGCTCCGCCGGCACGGTCTGATCGCGCGGCCGGCGGCTGCCCCGTGCGATAAGGTCGCGCCGCCATGAGCCTCACGATGAGCACGATCCTCGCCGCTGCCGAGCACGGCGCCGCAGCCGCCGCGGAGGAGGAGCACCACGACAACACCCCGTTCTTCGTGGCCGGCAGCGTGCTCGCAGCGTTCGCGGTGGTGATCAGCATCGTCGGCTTCAAGAAGCCCGACTTCCCCGCGACGGCCGCCGCCGCGCGCGGTGTGATGACGGCCAGCGTCGTGCTCGTGCTGCTCGCGAGCGCCAGCATCGTCTACGTCTCCGCCTGACGCGATTGCGGCGCGTTCCGCGCGGCCGAGTCGGGCCTCGCGTCGGCCTCACAAACGAGAACGGTTCTCCCGTAGCAGGATATTCACAAACGATCTGTGCTTCGAATGCCCTTCGGGGGTGCATAATCGAGGGCAGATGAGTTCAAAGAACCCCACCGCAGCGGGCACCGCGGTCGGTCCTGTCGGCAACGGAGCTGCGCAATCCGGCGGCGAAGACACGCTGACGGTCACCGACAATCGCACCGGGCGCACGTACGAGATCCCGATCGTCGACGGCACCGTGCGCGCGCTGGACTTCCGCGCGATCCGCGTCGCCGACGACGACTTCGGCCTGATGACGTACGACCCGGCGTTCATGAACACCGCCGCCTGTCGCTCCTCGGTCACGTACCTCGACGGCACGAACGGCGTGCTCGAGTACCGCGGCTATCCGATCGAGCAGCTGGCCGCCAGGTCGACCTACCTCGAGGTCGCCTATCTGCTCGTCCACGGCGAGCTGCCGACAGCGGCCCAACTGGCGGACTGGCAGCACCAGATCACGATCCACACGTTCGTGCACGAGAACATCAAGGAGTTCCTCGGCGGCTTCCGTCACGACGCCCACCCGATGGGCATGCTGCTCGGCGCGACCGGCGCGCTGTCGACGTTCTACCCGGACGCCAAGGACATCGACGACGCCGAGAACCGCGACATCCAGACGATCCGGCTGATCTCCAAGATGCCGACGCTGGCGGCCTTCGCCTACCGCCACGCGCAGGGCCAGCCGTACGTCTATCCGGACAACGACCTCGCCTACTCGGGCAACTTCCTGAACATGATGTACAAGATGACCGAGCTGAAGTACGAGCCCGATCCGCGCCTGGAGCGCGCGCTGGACATCCTCTTCATCCTGCACGCCGACCACGAGCAGAACTGCTCGACGAGCGCCGTGCGCTCGGTCGGGTCGGCCAAGCCCGACCCGTACTCGGCCGTCGCCGCCGGCATCGC
Organism: Solirubrobacteraceae bacterium; assembly: GCA_030690545.1. Classification (GTDB taxonomy): domain Bacteria; phylum Actinomycetota; class Thermoleophilia; order Solirubrobacterales; family Solirubrobacteraceae; genus CADCVQ01. Next base: position 1,766 of record JAUYGN010000027.1, on the reverse strand, counting down.
CGCGCTCTACGGGCCGCTGCACGGCGGCGCCAACGAGGCCGTGCTGCGGATGCTGCGGCGCATCAAGCACCGCGAGAACATCCCCGACTTCGTCAAGGGCGTGAAGGAGGGCAAGCAGCGGCTGATGGGCTTCGGCCACCGCGTCTACAAGAACTACGACCCGCGCGCGACGATCATCAAGCAGGCCGCCGAGGACGTCTTCGACGTCGTCGGGCGCAACCCGCTGCTGGACATCGCGCTCGAGCTCGAGCAGATCGCGCTGCAGGACGAGTACTTCATCGAGCGCAAGCTGTATCCGAACGTCGACTTCTACTCCGGGCTGATCTACCAGGCGCTGCGCCTGCCGATGGCGATGTTCCCCGTGATGTTCGCGATCGGCCGCACGAGCGGCTGGATCGCCCAGTGGCGCGAGATGGTCGAGGATCCCGAGCAGAAGATCTCCCGTCCGCGCCAGATCTATACGGGCGAGCGCGCGCGCGACTACGTCCCGATCGACCAGCGCTGAGCTCGGCGAAGCGCCGGCTGGAGACGTCGTCGGCGACGCGCGCCGGCCGTGCGGGGATACCATCGCGCGCCGATGCCGTACACCGTCCTGATCCGCGTGGGGTCAAAGATCACGCGTTCCCGTCACGATGCCCTCGATGACGCGATCGATGCCCTGGAGGTCGAATTGACGACGCTCGGTCCAGCTGGACGGCGCGAGACGCAGAAGGCGCTCACGCGCGAGTACGCACCGGATGCCCAAGTCGCCGCGCGCGGCGAGCTGAGGGGCCCGACGCGGATCAACCCGCGGATCCGCGCGGGCGCCGACATTCGCGGCGACGGATCGATCGAGGTCTATCGCGGCAAGGTCGTTCGACGGCCGATCGAGCTCGGTCACCGCGAGCGCCCATTCGACGGCCTGCGCCGGGAGCTCGCGTCATGAGCGTTCCGACGGGGCGGCTCGTGCAGCAGACCGCCGACGAGTGGCAGCCGACCGTGATGGACTACGTCGCGGTGATCGACCGCGACACCGACGAGCTGACCGCGACGTTCGGCTGGGACTGGGCGACGGGCGAGGAGGAGGGGCTCGGGACGATGGCCTACGTCGGCCTCGGCTACGAGGACGGCCGCTCGCGCTTCACGCTGATCGCCTCGCGCGACCATCCCGAGCGCGGGATCGCGCTCGAGGCGCCCGAGGGGGAGGATCCGGCTCGCGCCCGCGCCGAGTTCCTCGCCGGCCTCGAGCTCGAAGCGGCGGTGTTCCTCTCGATCCGCGAGGGCGCCAACTGGTTCGAGCGCTGGGACGAGGCGCGACCGTTTCGCACGCGCAGCGCCGCTGCCGGGGCCGGGGCCGGCGCCGACGCCGGCTCGGATGCCGGCGGCTCCGGCGCGTCCGGCAGCGGCTGACGCGCTCGCCTACTCGAGCTCGAGCTGACCGGCGTAGGGCCCGCGGCCGGTCAGGCAGGCGGCGCCGCAGCGGGCGCCGAGCTCGATCGCCTCGCCGATCGCCATGCCCGCGCCGAGCCCGAACGCGAGCGCGGCCGCGAAGGAGTCGCCGCAGCCGTAGGCGTCGACCGCTGGGCCGGGCAGCGCCGTCGCCTCCCAGGAGCCCGACGTCTCGCCGGTCCACGTCCCGCCCAGCGCGCCGCGCGTGCTGACGACGAAGCGCGGCGCGGGATCGAGCATGCCCGGCTCGTAGCGCTCGCCGGGGTCGCTCGCGCTGCGCACGAGCACGTCGAGCCGGACGCCGGACGCGGCGAGCGCGGCGATCGCGCGCGGCGTCG
>JAUYGN010000016.1 GCA_030690545.1 Solirubrobacteraceae bacterium | reverse complement strand
GTCCGAGCGACAGGCGGAACTTCGCCGCGACGTCGCGCGCCTCGCCGGTGCCGCCGACCCGCGCCCACGCGGCGGCGCGCTCGGCGAGGCTCGGCATCGGGGCGTCGAGCACGATCGTCGTGCGGTCGCCGAGCGCGAGTGCCGCGGCGCGCGAGTCGCTGATCATCACCACGCCGCCGGGACGCTGCTCGAGCGCGCGCAGCAGCCGCACGCGGTCGGCGGGCTCGATCAGCTCGAGGCCGTCGAAGCACAGTCGCCGGTCCTCGAGCGCGCAGACGAGGTTGGCCTCGGCCATCAGCTCGCGATCGCCGAGATCGCGCACATCGGCCAGCAGCAGCGGCCGCCCGAAGGCGGCCGCGACGAGCGCCGCCGCGTCGGGACCGGCGACGATCACCGGCAGCGGAGGGTCGCAGGCCAGCAGCGCCGCGAGCTGCCCGACGATCTCCGACCGGCCCGGATCGTGCGCGAGCGGCGGGACGGCGCGCAGCCGCCTGCTCGCGCCATCGCCGTCATCCAGGCGCGCGCCGAGCAGGAAGCTCGCCAGGCGCGGGCCGAGCTTGACGGCCTGCTCGGCCAGCGGGACGACCGCCTCCCCGGCGAGCAGTCGCAGGGCTCCGTCGCGGCGCAGCGGTGCGTCGGCGGCGAAGCAGCGCAGGACGTCGGCCGCGGTCACGCCGGTTCCCTGCAGCAGCTCGCCGGCGAGGCGCGGCGTCGCGAGCTTGCGGGTGACGTCGTCCTGCAGGTAGGCGAACAGCCGGCCGTAGCGCGGGCTCAGCTCGGGCGCGGCGCACAGCCCGAGCACCGCGGCGTCGAGCGCGTCGAGCCGCAGGCGCTCGACCGCCTCGGCGAGGCGCTCGTCGGACGTCCAGACCGGCGCGCCGTCGGCCAGCGACAGCGCCAGCTCGTCGGAGATGTAGAGGCCGCGGAAGGGATCGGTCGGGTTGGCGTCGCGGGCGGCGACGTCGTGCACGACCGCGCGGACGCGCTCGGCGAGGAAGCCGAAGGTGACGGGCTGCGCCGTCAGGGGCTCAGCCGTCGAGGCCACCGGCGACGCTGTCCGCTGCGGTCTCCATCGCGTCGCCCGGCTGCGACACGGACAGCGAGCCGGTCATCGGGGCGCCGCGCTGCTGCGTGACGTGGGTCAGCTCATGAGCCAGCAGAGAGTCGCCGTCCTTCGTCCCCGGCCGGTACTCGCCGGCGGCGAAGTAGACGTCGGTGCCGGTCGTGAACGCCCGCGCCGACACCGAGCGCGCGAGCGCGTCCGCCGTCGGGTCGGTGTGCACGCGCACGTCCGACAGCGAGTCGCCGACGTGCGGGGCGAGCCGCTCGCGCGCGCCGTCGTCGAGCGTGTGCCCGGAGCCGTTGGACGTCGCGATCGTCGACGCGACGTCGGGGTGCACGACGCCGCCGGCCATGATGCCGTCGCCCGGGGTGCGACCGATGAGCTGCCCGAAGGCGCGATTGCCGACGCTCGACGCGACGCTCTCGGCGGGCGACGGGGCGGGTGCCGGAGGAAGCTCGGCGTCCGGCTGCGGAGCGGGCAGCTGGTCGCGCTCCGCGTCGATCCGCTCAAGGGCGTCGGCGTCGTGCAGGCCCATCGGACGAGCCTAGGTGCGGGGGACGCGAGCGGCAAGTGCCGGACGGGCAACCATCGAGGCAATCTCGGCGCGGTACGGACGCTGGGCCTTCTCCGCCCGAGCGCGCCCCGCGGCCACGTGCTCACACGCGTGGGCGCCCCCAGGCTCAGCCGCCCAGCACGAAGCCGCGCTCGGCAAGCCTGGCGAGGTCGTCCTCGAAGGCCTCGAAGTCGCGCGCGAGCAGGTGCTCGAGCGGTACGCCGCGCGACCCGCGGCGGCGCAGCCAGCTGCGCAGCACGCCGCCGCCGACCTGCTCCGCCGCCTCGTCGGTCAGCGCCAGGAGGATCGGCAGCTCGGCGCAGTGGTCGAGCTCGTCCGTGAGCACCGCGATCGGGTCGACGGCGAGGATCATGCACAGCTCCTCGTCGCTGAGCCCGAGGCGCTCGATCAGGCGAACGGCTTGGGGCGTCATCGTGTCGAGAGCCCTCCGAGCGCAAGGTCGCCGGTCGGCTTGGGGACATGATCGTTCCGGATCTGCGCGCGTGGCTCGGGCAGGGTCGGCTCGCGGCTCAGGACAGCTGGTTCTCGGAGGGGCGCCGCACTACGGGCAGGTTAGCCGTGGACGCGGGGTTTCGTGCCGCTGGCGGGGACTGAGATCCGCTGGAGAACTAGAGGCGAATGCAGCGCGCCAGATCGACCCCACTCAACGGTCCTGGGCCACGAGTTCGTTGAGGACGGCACGATCGAGCGCCTCGTGATCGTGCTGGCTGGCCGCCCACCACGCTTCGTTGTGGGCATCCTCATCAACCAGGTCTACCAGCGGCCGGAGCCCGTCCAGCATCAGGAGGTAGTTGCGCAGGTGCCAGGTGGTCCGAGTATTGCCGTCGATGAACGGGTGGATGTCATAGACCCCCACGGTGAGCGTGTTTACCTCCGACACGATGAACTCGATGAGTTCTGGCCCGTCCTCAGGCATGTCGTTGTCGCGCCTCCAGGTCCAGTTGCCGCAGACGCTGTCAACCGCAGGCAAGATGGCGTGCGGTTCCAAAGCGGTGTTCTTGCGATTCAGGACGACCGCCGTTCTCTCGCGACCCGCAGCGGCTGGGAACGTAGTCTCGAACCAGCGGAGATGGATGTCCTTGAGCAAGCGGAGATCTGGCGGGCGGGGTTGCCCCGAGGTTGCGAGCTCCTCGAGCCAGAACAGGAGCTCGTATCCGCACCGCTGAATCTCCTCAGCGGTGCGGAGAGCGTCGTAACCGAACTCTGGAGATGCATCGAACGCGGCGTGCAAGAGACGCCGAGTATGAGGTGTGCCGCGGACCCCGCCGCCGAGCTCGAAGCGCTAGCTTGGCTAGGCGACGACGCAACGGCCGTACGACGAGCGGTCCGCAACCTGGGACTTCGACGCTTGCGCGAGGCGCATGGCCGAATGAGCCGATGCTTCAGCCTCGTCTGCGGTCAAACCAAAGGTCGGCCGACCGGTGGCACCAAGGCGCCGCCGACGGCTTTCGGCTAGGCGTAGCAGGATGTCGAGGTCTTGGCGCATGCCATCAGCGTACCCATGCACGGCCCATAAGGACAGGCATATTGCGTTTCGACCAGTTGGCGCGGTTTCCTTGAGTGCGTCGCGCGATTACGGACGACTGAAGATGCAAGAAGCACAGCTCGACGCCGGAGGCTGCCGTAGGCGCTCACAGAGACCCAGGTGCTCGCGTAGTACTTGCCAACCTGCGTGAGTGCAGCAAGAAACGCAGCGCGCACCCGGGTTCGCCCGTACCCACAGGACGCTGCTCAGAACAGCTGGTTCTCGCCGCCGAACACGTCGCTCACCGAGCGGTCCGAGAAGATGCTGCGGATCGAGTCGGTCAGCAGCTCGGCGCACGACAGGACCTTGATGTTGTCAGGCGCTCCGGCGCGCAGCGGGATCGTGTCGGTGACGACGATCTGCTCGATGCCGGCGGCCTCGAGGTTCTCGAAGGCGTTGCCGCTCATGACCGGGTGCGTGGCCGCGGCGTAGACCGTGCGGGCGCCGGCGTCGAGCACCGTCTGGCTGGCCACCTTCAGCGTGCTGGCGGTGTCGATGATGTCGTCGACGATGACCGCGGTCTTGCCCTTGACGTCGCCGATCACGTAGCCGATCTCGGCGACCTGCTGGGCCGGGCGCTCCTTGTCGAGGATCGCGAGGTCGGCGCCGAGCTTGGAGGCGAACTTCTTGTTGAGCTTGACGCGACCGGCGTCCGGCGCGACGACGACGAGGTCCTGCAGGTCGAGGTCGCGGAAGTACTGCGTGAGGATGAACAGCGCGGTCATGTGATCGACCGGCTTGGAGAAGAAGCCCTGGATCTGACCGGCGTGCAGGTCCATCGTCAGGACCCGGTCGGCGCCGGCGCGCTCGAGCATGCGTGAGATGAGGCGGGCGGAGATCGGCTCGCGCGGGGCGGACTTCTTGTCCTGGCGGCTGTAGCCGAACCACGGCACGACGGCGATGACGCGGTGCGCGCTGGCGCCGACGGCCGCGTCGATCATGATCAGCAGCTCCATCAGCGCGTCGTTGGGGGTCAGGCCGCTGGCGGAGTTGGCGCACGTCGGCTGGACGATGAAGACGTCGGCGCCGCGGATCGACTCGCCGTAGCGGCAGTAGACCTCGCCGTTGGTGAACGTCCTCAGCGTGACCGGGCCGGGCGTGATGCCGAGCTTGGCGGCGATCCTGGCGGCGAGATCGGGGTTCGAGCGCCCCGAGAACAGCATCAGCTTCTTGTCGTAGCCGAGCTCGAGTCGGGTCGACGGCAGCGGCTGCGGCTGGACCGTGGTCATCGCCAGCAAGCTTAGGGCTTGTCCCGGCGCTTGCGATCGGCGTAGGCGTCGATGTTCGTCTGACGCTCGCGGGCGACGCCGAGGGCCGCCGGTGGGACGTCCCTCGTGATCGCCGAGTTGGCGGCGGTGTACGAGTCGTCGCCGAGCGCGACCGGCGCGATCAGCGTCGTGTCCACGCCCGTGCGGACGCGGTCGCCGATCGTCGTGCGGTGCTTGTCGACGCCGTCGTAGTTGGCGGTGATCGTCGCCGCGCCGAGGTTCGTGTCCGCGCCGATGTCGGCGTCGCCGATGTAGGACAGGTGCGGGACCTTGCTGCCGCTGCCGACGTCGGAGTTCTTGATCTCGACGAACGTGCCCGCCTTCGCGCGCTCGCGGAGGACCGTGCCCGGACGCAGGTAGGCGAACGGCCCGACGGTCGCCTTCGACTCGATCTCGGCCGCGACGACGTAGGAGTGCGGGATCGCGACGTCGTCGTGCAGCGTCGCGTCGATCAGCGTCGTCAGCGGGCCGACCGTGCAACCGCGCCCGATCCGCGTCGTGCCGCGCAGGAAGCTGCTCGGCTCGATCGTCGTGTCCTCGCCGATCGTCACGCCGACCTCGATCAGCGTCGAGGCCGGGTCGACGATCGTCACGCCGGCGCGGCCGTGGGCGTCGATGATCCGTCGCTGGGCGATCGCGCGAACCTGTGCGAGCTGCACGCGGTCGTTGACGCCGAGCGCCTCGTCGGCGTCGGCGAGGACGTGGGCCTTGACCGTGTGCCCGGCGTCGCACAGCGCCGGCAGGACGTCGGGCAGGTACAGCTCGCCCTGGGCGTTGTCAGGCGTGAGCGCCTCGAGCGCCTGCAGCAGCGCGGCGCCCTCGAAGGCGAAGATCGAGCTGTTGACCTCGTCGATCTCCAGCTGCTCGAGCGTCGCGTCGCCGGCGATCTTCGTCTCGACGACGCGCTCGACGTCGCCGTCCTCGTCGCGGACGACGCGTCCGTAGCCGGTCGGGTCGGCGAGGATCATCGTCGCCATCGTGGCCGCGGCGCCGGCGGTGCGGTGCGCCTCGACCAGCGCCCGGATCGACGCGGCGGTGATGAGCGGCGCATCGCCCGGAAGCACGACGACGACCGCATCCGCATCGATCTGCTCTGCGGCCGCCTGGACGGCGCCGCCGGTACCGTTCGCCACCGGTTGGACGACGCTCGTCACGCCCTCGGGCAGCTGGCCGGCAAGCATCTTCTGCGCCGAGTCGACGACGATCGCGTCCGCCCCTGCCTCCCGCGCAGCGGCGATCGGCCAGCCGACGAGCGGGCGGCCGCAGAGCGGGTGCAGCATCTTCGGAAGCCCGGACCGCATCCGGGTGCCCTGGCCGGCGGCGAGGATGACAGCGGTGAGCATCGGCATCCGGCCATCCTAGGGTTATCGTGGTCGTGGCCTCATGGCCGTTTTACTGGGGAGTGGTGTAATGGTAGCCCGCCGGCCTTTGGAGCCGTGAGGAGTTGGTTCGAGTCCAACCTCCCCAGCTACTGTTCCGTCTGGAGCAGATGCGAACATGTGTTCGTGTCCGCCTATACGGAAGCAGAGGCGAGGTCCGCCGTCGCTGCATCGCAGAGTCATGCGGAGGTCCTGCGCGCGCTGGATCTCTGCCCGACGGGCGGCAACACCGCGCTGCTGAAGCGATGGCTTTCCCAGTGGGGGATATCCACCGAGCACTTCGACGCGCGAGCGCTACGCAAGCCAAGGCCAACTGCGAAGCCACTGGACGAGATCCTCGTCGAGCGCTCGTCGTACGCTCGCGCCAATCTCAAGGCCCGGCTCTACGCCGAGGGCATCAAGACACCGATGTGCGAGCTCTGCGATCAGGACGAGCTCTGGCGCGGGAGGCCGATGGGCCTGATCCTCGACCACGTCAACGGTGTGCGCGACGACAATCGCTTGGAGAACCTGCGGATCGTGTGCCCGAATTGCGCCGCGACCCTCGACACGCATTGCGGCCGCAAGAATCGCCTCGAGCGCCCAGAGCGCTCCTGTCTGCGGTGCAACGCGATCTTCCGCGCCCGCTATCCGCAGCAGCGGTACTGCTCACGTGCATGCGGCATCCGCTATCAGCGCAAGGGGAAGCCCAATCCCGCGCTGCGCCGCATCGAGCGGCCGCCCTACGACGTCCTGCTGGCTGAGATCGAAGCCTCGAGCTACCTCGCCGTCGGCCGCAAGTACGGGGTCTCCGACAACGCCATCCGCAAGTGGGTGCGCCAGTACGAGCGCGAGCAGGCCGCCGAGCGGGAGCCGGACGTCCCGTGAAGACCTCAGTCGAAGCGGAAGAACGTGCCGGTCGGCGCGAGCTTGTCGGCGTCGATCTTCGGCACGGCGGCGGCGAGCGTGGAGGCGAACGTCTCGCCGCTGGCGCCGATCAGGCGAATCAGCTCCTCGACGGGCGTCGACTCGGCCTTGACGCCGTTGGCGTAGTCGGTCGCATAGCCGAGCAGCGCGTAGGGGATCTCGGCCTCGCCGGCGAGCACGGTCTCGGGGCCCGCCGTCTGGCTGACGACCGTGACGCCGCAGCTCTGCAGCATCCTGATCTCGGTCTTCGTGTTGAAGCGCGGTCCGTCGACGTGCCCGTAGCAACCGCCGTCGACCGCGTAGTTGCCGGCCTGCTCGGCGCCTGCAAGCAGCGCCTCGCGCAGGTGCTGGGAGAACGGGCGCTCGTAGATCCAGTGCCCGCGCCCCTTCTCCCCCGGCTCGGTGAACAGCGTGCAGATCGAGCCGTCCGGCAGGCGATTGGCGAGGAAGTGCAGGTCATCGAAGACGACGAGGCTGCCGAGCGACAGCTCGGAATCCAGCGCGCCGCAAACAGTGACCGAGAGGATCGCCTCGGCGCCGCGCTGCTTGAGCGCGGCGATGTTCGCCTGATGGGTGACCATGCTCGAGATCAGCTCGTGGCCGGGCCGGTGGCGGGAGATGTGCAGCACCTCGACGCCGGCGAAGCGGCCCGACGTGACCGGCACCGAGCCGAAGCGCGTCTCGACGAGCTCGGGCTCGCCGTCGGCCTCGATGCCCGGCAGCGCGTAGGTGCCCGACCCCGTGAGGATTGCGATCCGCATCCGGCGCGGGATCGTAGTTCTTTGTGCGCGGTTTGGCCTACACGCGCCCCGCGCCCGCCACCCGCGCCCGGGGTCGTCGCGGTGGCGTCACGGCAGCGGTCACTTGCGGCCGGGCACGCGACCGGCGCCGGCACCGGGCTCGGTGGCCGGTCCGCCGGGCGTCGTGACGCCCAGCACGCGCATCGCCTTCAGGCCGAGAGAGAGCTTCTCGCGCCCGTCCGTCGAGCCGACGTCGAGCCCCGACAGCTCACGCACGCGCTCCAGCCGGTAGCGGATCGTGTGCCGGTGCGTGAACAGCTTCTGCGCCGTGCCGGCAACGTTCCCGTCGTTGTCGAGGAACGCCTCGACGGTCCGCACGAGCTCGGTCTCGTACTGCTCGTCGTAGGCCACGAGCGGCTCCACCGTCTCCGCGTAGAAGCGCTGCAGCTCAGCCGGATCCTCGCTCATCGCCGACAGCAGCAGCCGGTAGGCACCGGTCTGCTCGAAGGCCAGCAGCGGGCGCTCCTTGTCGCCCTCGGCGACGTTGACCGCCAGCAGCGCCTCGTTGCCAGCCCGGTGCAGGTCCAGCGGATCGAGCGCTACGCGGCTGCGGCCGATCGCGAACGTGTGGCCCTGCAGGCTGGCCTGCAGCTCGCGCAGCACGCCCTCGGCGGCGCGCTTGGCGGCCGCGTCGTCGCCGCTCGGGATCAGGACGACGACCTCGGCTGCGCTCGCCTCGCGCTCGGCGGGGGCGGCGATCGCCGTCGGCACGACGGCGCGCGCTCCGCGCTCGGCGATGGCGAGCACGCGAGTCCGCCATCCCTCCTCGACCGGAACGTGGGCACGAGCGCGCGCGACGAGGACGGTCCCGCCGCCGACGAGATCGACGCCAAGCTCGGTGGCACGCGCGAGGATCTCCTCGGCGTCGGCCAGCTCGCGGCTGAGGACCGAGCGCAGGAATCCCGTGCTGGCCTCCTGCGAGGCGCGAGCCGGTGCGCGAACGCGCTCGACCTCGGACGCGACGAGCGTCGTCACGAGGCGAATCAGCGCGGGGCCCGGCTGTGCGCGCAGACGCATCCGCAACTGCCCGACGGGCGTGTCGGCGACGCGCAGCTCGATCGTCTCCACCCCCGGCGCGCTGTCGAGCAGCGAGCGCTCGTCGGCGGGCGAGCGCGCGGCGACCGCGAGCACGGAACCCGTGCGGTCGAGCAGCACGAGGCTTGCCTCGAGAGCGCGCGCCGCAGCGCGCACGACGTCGGGCAGGCCGGCACCGGATTCGACCGCCTCGGTGATCGCGTGCAGCGCATCGAGGTCGAGTCCGGTCGACCGTTCGGCGGAAGTCGCCATCGTCATAGGCTACGCCGCAATGCGATCCCAGTAGTACGCGATCGCGACGCCGCCGGCTGCACCGATCAGCAGCAGGGCAAGAAGCACATAAAAACTGAGGAACGCCGCCGTGATTCGCTCCCACGTCTTGCTGTAGGCGTTGTACGCCGGCCAGGCGATGAACCAGATGAACGCGACGATCGCGAGCGCACCGCACGTGCCCGCTACCAAGATGGTGACACCGGCGTTCGTCACGGCGCCAATTGTGCCGTAGTTTCGCGACGAGCTACTGCGCGCCTCTCAACCCCGCGCGATCGACCCGGCCGGACGAGCCAGCAGGGGCGCCGGGACGCGGCCCTCGGCACTCAGCGCGTCGCGTACCCGGTGCGCCCGCTCACGATGGCCGGCCCCGACGAACACCGCGACGACCGTCGGTCCCGAGCCGGTGACGAGCGCGTGATCGGCGCCCGCGGCCAGCGCCGACTCCAGCGTCCGGTCGATCGCCGGGCACAGCGAGCGAGCGGCGTCCTGCAGGTCGTTGTGGAGGTGATCGAGGATCGTCTCCGACGCCAGCGCGGCCTGCGTTCGCGTCAGCGAGCGGGCGAGCTCGAGTGCGTCGCGCGGCAGTCCCAGACGGTCGGCCTCGGCGTAGACGGCGCCCGCCGACAGCTCGGCGTCGACCGGCAGCACGACGACGCTGTACGCCAGCAGCGCGTCCAGCGGCCGCAGGCGGCTCCCGGTTCCCGTCGCGATCACGAGGCCGCCGCGCAGCTGGCTGGCAACGTCGGCGCCGAGCGTCGCGCCGATCTCCTCCAGCAGCCGGCGATCATCGATTCCGGAGGCCTCGGCCGCCAGTCGCAGCGCGGCCGCGGCATCCGCCGAGCCGCCGGCCATGCCGCCGGCGACGGGGATCCGCTTGTCGATCTCCAGGCGCACCGGCGCACCGTCCCATCCCGTGCGCTCGCGAAACGCGCGCAGGGCGTCGGCGGCGAGGTTGGGACCCTCGACGCCGGGACAGACGACCTCGTCGATGGCGACGCCCGCCGGCTCGATCAGCATCCGCACGTCGTCGCACAGCGTCAGCGAGTCCATCAACGTGACGACCTCGTGGTGTCCGTCGCTGCGCTTGGGACCGACGAACAGGCAGAGGTTGATCTTCGCCCGCGCCTCGGTTTCGAGGATCGTCATGGGCGCAGGCTTTCGTGCAGCGCCCGGAACTCCTGCGGAGCCAGGCGCTCGGCGCGCACGTCGGGAGGATGACCGAGCGCCGCGAGCGCGGCGCGCACACGAGCGCGGGTCCCCTCGGGTGCTCCGGGAGCGAGCGCCAGCGAGCCGGCCAGCGCCTTGCGCCGGTGCGCGAACGCGGCGCTGACGAGCGCGCGCAGCTCCGGCGCCGCCGCCGGGCCGGTGCGCTGCAACCCGACGAGCACGGAGTCGACGTTCGGCACCGGCGTGAAGACCGAGCGCGACACCGCGCGCAGGACTCGCACGTCGCAGGCCAGCTGGGCGAGCACCGACGGCAGGCCGTAGGCGCTCGTGCCGGCAGCGGCGGCGAAGCGCTCGCCGACCTCCTTCTGGACCATCCCGACCCAGCGCTGCACGCCGTCGAGCTGCTCGAGCGTGCGCAGGATCGCGCCTGCCGCGATGCCGTAGGGCAGGTTCGCGACGACCTTCGTCGGCGCGGGGTGCAGCGCACGCAGGTCGAGCTTCATCGCGTCGGCGAAGTGCAGCGTCACGTTGTCGAAGGGGTCGACCGCGTCGCGCAGCGCGGGCTCGAGCGCGCGGTCGAGCTCGACGACGTGGACGTGGGCGACGCGCGACGCGAGGTACTCCGACAGCACGCCGAGACCGCCACCGATCTCGAGCACGACGTCGGCGGGCTGCAGGTCCGCCTCGCGCGCGATCACCGCGAGGATGTTCGAGTCGATCAGGAAGTTCTGGCCGAGGTCGCGCTTGGGACGCACGTCGAAGGCGCGCAACCGGCGCAGGCTGGGCTGCGTCGGCTCGGCGATCGGCTCGGTCATGCTCGCGCTCACCATCCGAACAGCGTCGCGGCGTTGCCCTCGACGAGCTGCTCGAGCTGCTCGTAGGAGATCCCGCGCTGCTCGGCGACGAAGCGCGCCGTGTGCACGACGTAGGCGGGCTGGTTGCGCTCCTTGCGCACGACCTGCGGCGTCAGGTAGGGCGCGTCGGTCTCGACGAGCAGGCGCTCGGCGGGGACGCGCGCGACCGCCGCGGCGATCTCCTGCGCCTTGGGGTAGGTGGCGTTGCCGGCGAACGAGATCCACCAGCCCTCGTCGATGCACTCGTCGAGGCGGTCGGGCATCGAGAAGCAGTGCAGGATCACCTCGATTCCGCCGGCGTGCTCGCGCAGCATGGCGATCGTGTCGTCCTCGGCGGCGCGGGTGTGGATGACGAGCGGCTTGCCGGTCGTCCGCGCGAGCTCGATCTGCGCGACGAACGCGCGCTGCTGGTCGGCGTGCGGCGCGTGGTCGCGGTAGTGGTCCAGGCCCGACTCGCCGATCGCGACGCAGCGCGGATGCTCGGCGAGCGCCTGCAGCTCGACGAGATCGGCGTCGTCGAAGCCGGTCGCCTCGTTGGGGTGGCGTCCGATCGCCGCGAGCACCTGCGGGAAGCGCTCGGCGGCGAGCAGCGCCGTGCGACAGGTCGCGCCGTTCGTGCCGACGGTGAGCATCCGCCGCACGCCGGCGTCGACCGCCGCCGCGACGAGCGCGGCGTCGTCGGGCTGGCAGGCATGCAGATGCGTGTGGCTGTCGATCACGCGGACCGCGCGCCGCTCAGTGCTTGGGAAACAGCGGCTCGAGCTTCTCGATCGTGCCCAGCCGGCCCGCCTGCATGCGCGCGCCCTCGAGCTCGAGCTCGGGTGCGCCGAGCGCATGCAGCAGCTTGCCCGTGCTGTCCGGCATCCACGGATGCAGCAGGACCCCGACGACGCGCAGCGCCTCGGTCAGCGAGGCGAGCACGCGATCGAGCTGCGCAGCCTGCGCGGGATCCTTGGCGAGCTTCCAGGGCGCCTGCTCCTCGACGTAGCGATTCAGGCGCCGCACGCGCTGCCAGATCGCGTCCAGGCCGTTGCTCAGGTCGGCGCGGTCGAGCAGCTCGGCGAGCTCGGTGCTCGCCCCGTCGATCTCGACCGCCAGCTCGCCGTCGAGCTGCGCGCCGGGCACGACGCCGTCGCGGTAGCGGTGGACCATCGCGACCGTGCGGCTGGCGAGGTTGCCGAAGTCGTTGGCCAGCTCGGACTCGTAGAGCACGGCGAAGCGGGCCGTCGACACCTCGCCGTCCTGGCCGAACGTGACGTCGCGCATGCAGTAGTAGCGCAGCGCATCGGTGCCGAACTCGTCGATGATCTGAAACGGGTCCAGCACGTTGCCCATCGACTTGCTCATCTTCTCCAGCGCCGGCTTGTCGCCGTCGGCGGGCGCGCCCTCCGCGGCCATCAGCAGGAAGCCGTGCACGAAGACGTGTCGCGGCAGCGGCAGCCCGGCGGCGAGCAGCATCGCCGGCCAGAAGACGGTGTGGAACTTCAGGATGTCCTTGCCGATGAGATGAAACGAGGCCGGCCAGAAGCGCTCCGTGAGATCCTCGCCGGGCCGCGCGTAGGACAGCGCTGTGTAGTAGTTCAGCAGCGCGTCGAACCAGACGTAGAAGACGTGCTTGTCGTCCCACGGGACCGGCACGCCCCAGGTGAACGTCGAGCGGCTCAGCGAGACGTCCTGCAGCCCGGACTCGATGAACGAGCGCGCCTCGTTGTAGCGGTGGCGCGGCATGACGAAGTCCGGCTGCTCGTCGAGCAGCTCGAGGAGGTCGTCCTGGAAGGCCGACAGGCGGAAGAAGTAGTTGTCCTCCTTCTCGCGCTGAAGCGGCGTCTTGTGGATCAGGCAGGTGTTGTCCGGCCCCAGCTCGGCGTCGGTCTTGAAGTCCGCGCAGCGCGGGCAGTACCAGCCCTCGTAGATGCCCTCGTAGACGTGGCCGTTGTCGCGGATCCGCGACAGGACCTCCTGCACCTTGGCCATGTGCTCGGGATCGGTCGTGCGGACGAAGAAGTCGTTGGAGGCGTTCAGCCGCGGCATCAGGTCGATGAACCTCGGGGCGTTGCGATCGACGAGCTCCTGCGGCGTCAGACCCTCGCGCTCGGCTGCGAGCGCGACCGGCTCGCCGTGCTCGTCGGTGCCCGTCAAAAAGAAGACGTCCTCGCCGCGCTGACGCATGTGCCGCGCCATCACGTCGGCGGCGATCGTCGAGTACGCGTGGCCCAGATGCGGGGCTGCGTTGACGTAGTAGATCGGCGTCGTCACGTAGAAGGACATCGATCCGCAGGCTATCGCTGCGCGCCTGCGGCGATCGGTCCGGCGACCCCCGCTGAGCGGCGCCGGCGCCTCACCGCGACGAGCCCGCCCCCAAGTGGGAGGCCGAGCGCGACGAGCGCCAGCCCGAGCCAGACCGACCATGGCAGTCGATCGCCCGTCGTACCGGGCGGCAGCGCAGGCGCCGGCCGAACAGACGGCACGGGCCAAGCGGCGGGCACGGGCACGGGCACGGGCACGGGCCGAGCAG
>JAUYGN010000014.1 GCA_030690545.1 Solirubrobacteraceae bacterium | reverse complement strand
CCGCGCTCGGCGCCGGGGGCGGCCTTCGGGCCGGTCGCCATGCGCGCGCGCACGGCCTCGAGATCGAGCGCCGAGTCGTCGCCGTCGAGCGGCAGCTTTGCGACGCGGGCCAGCCGCCGCGCCATCGCGCGGCCGGCGGCTGCGGGCGCATTGCGCGCGCGCAGCTCCTCGCGCGCGCGTCGCGCGCGCGTCCGCGCAGCCTCGGGGTCGGCCCGCACCGCCCGCATGCAGGCGGCGGCGTGGTCGAGGTCGGGCTCGGCCCACTCGCCGTGCGCCGGATAGGGATCGTGACCGGCGCCGATCGTCACCGTGCGGGCGTCGACGGGCAGCGCGTTGAAGGCCGTCACGAAGTCGCGCGAGCCGCCGTAGTCGGTCGCGATCACGGGCGTCCCGAGCAGCATCGCCTCGGCGATCGTCAGACCGAAGCCCTCCGATCGGTGCAGCGACACGTAGCAGTCCAGCGCGGCGATCAGCGCGTTCTTGTCCGCCGCCGAGAGCGGCTCGTCGATCACCGTGACGTGCTCGTGCGGCGCGGCGGCGGCCAGCACGGCGGCGTGCTCGTCGGGGAAGCCGGCGCCGCCGAGCGTCTTGAGCACGAGCGCGACGCCCTCGTCGGGCGCGAAGGCGCGCGCGAACGCGTCGATCAGCCCGAGCGGGTTCTTGCGCGCCGCGACGCTCGCGTAGTCGAAGGCGAAGCCGAACAGGAAGCGATCGGCGGGCAGCCCGAGCTCGGTCCGGCCGGCGGCCGAGGCGGCCGGCTCGGCGACGGGCAGCGGCATGTGCACGACCGGCACCGGCGCGACGGCGGCGAGCGCGTCGGCGACGAAGCGCGAGCCGGCCCAGACCTCGTCGACGAGGTCGAACGCGCGCAGCCAGCGCTGCGGCAGCGCCGCGACCTCCCACCACCACCATCCGATGACGTGGCCCGCGAAGGCCTGCGCGCCGAGCTCGTCGCGCGCGCCGGTCATCCCCTCGGGGTTGGCGCAGACGATCGTCGTCAGGTGCACGGCATGGCTCGCCGCGGGGCCGGCGGCGGGGCGCGGCGCCTCGCCGGCGGCGGCGCGGCTGGAGAGGCGCAGGCGCGCGACTGCGACACCGGCCGCCTCGAGCGCGCCCGCGACGTGTCGCGCGGCCTCGCCGACGCCGACCGTCGCGTCGAGGTAGCCGGCGAGGTTGACGCCGAGCGGGAGCGCCGGCGCGTGCACGGGTTCGGCCATCAGCGCCGAGGCTACCCGGCTCGCCGCCGCCTCGTGGGCCGACCGCCGCGATCCTGCGCCCTGCTCGTCTCGCCGGCCGCTTACGCTGTCGCGATGCGCATCGAGTCCTTGCCGCAATGGCTCGCGGCCCATCCCCCGGATGACGGCGCCTTCGTCCAGTCGCTGGCCGGCGTGGCCGATCGCGTGATCGCGGGCGAGGATCTGCGCGTCGGCGTGCGCGAGCTGCTCGACGAGCTCAAGCTGCTGCCCCGCCGCGACCTGCTCGCGCGCGCGATCGCCGACCGACCGGCGCCGACCGGAAGCCCGCGAGCCGACGCCTACCTCGCCGCGCTGGCCGAGCACATCGCCGCACGCGAGGGACTGGAGCGGCCTGGATGGTCGATCGAGCCGGATCGGTTCCTGGAGCGCTTCTGGTTCGTCAGCGAGGTTCCGGGCTTTCGCGCGATCGCCGTCGTGCAGTCCCCCGCGGCCTTCCGGCGGCGCGGCATCTTCATCGCGCGCGACGCACTGGTCCGGGTCTGACCGACGTGGACCGCGATCAGATCATCGCCGCGCTGACCGACCTCGGCGGCGTCCTCGCCGGCCGCGGCGTCGAGGGCGAGATGTACGTCGTGGGCGGCGCCGCCATCGCGCTGGCCTACGACGCGCGACGCGCGACGCGCGACATCGACGCGGTCTTCGAGCCCAAGACGGCGATCTACGAGGCGGCCGCGGAGATCGCCGGGCGCCGCGGCCTGCCGCCCGGCTGGCTCAACGATGCGGTCAAGGGCTTCCTCGCCGCCGAGGACCCCGGCGCCGCGCCGATCCTCGACGTGCCGGGCCTGCGCTGCCTGACCGCCTCGCCGCGCATCCTGCTGGCGATGAAGGTGCTCGCCCACCGGGTCGGGGAGGACGAGGACGATGTGCGCCTGCTGGCCGCCGAGCTCGGACTGACGAGCGCGGACGAGGTGCTCGCCGTCGCGCAGGAGGTGTTCGGCGACCGGCTCACGACGGGCGCCCGGTTCTTCGTCGAGGAGCTGCTCGCGGCGCCCGGCTGACCGTGCTCCTACGCTTAGCCGATGAGCGACCTGCCCGCAGACGACGTGGCCGTCAAGGCCGTCGGCGTCGCGAAGACGTTCCGCCTGCCCACCGAGCAGGTGTCGACGCTCAAGGAGCGGGTCCTGCATCCCGCTCGGCGCCAGCGCTTCGACGTCCTGCGCGCGCTGCGTGACGTCAGCTTCGAGGTCGGGCGCGGCGAGGTCTTCGGGATCGTCGGGCGCAACGGCTCGGGCAAGAGCACGCTGATGAAGTGCCTCGCCGGCATCTACAAGGCCGACGTCGGCGAGATGTGGCTGCGCGGGCGGATGGCCCCGTTCATCGAGCTGGGCGTCGGCTTCAACCCCGATCTGACGGCGCACGACAACGTGCTGATCAACGCCGTCATGCTCGGATTGACGCCCGACGAGGCGCGCGCGCGCTACGGCGCGATCATGGACTTCGCCGAGCTGCACGAGTTCGCCGAGCTGAAGCTGAAGAACTACTCCTCGGGGATGCAGGTGCGCCTCGCCTTCAGCGTCATGGTCCACGTCGACGCCGACCTGCTGCTGATCGACGAGGTGCTCGCGGTCGGCGACGCCGCCTTCCAGCAGAAGTGCTACGACGTGCTCGACCGAGCGCGCAACGAGGGCCGCACGATCCTGCTCGTGACGCACGACATGGGACAGGTGCAGCGCTTCTGCGACCGCGCGCTGCTGCTCGACCGCGGGCGCGTCGTCGCGATCGACGAGTCGCGTCGCGTCGCGCGCGCCTACACGCACCTGAACTTCGCCTCGGCGAGCGAGCGCGAGTCGTTCGTGCGCGCCGCCGATCGCGACCCCGACGAGCAGCATGTCGTCGTCGTCGACGGCTGGGCGCAGACGCGCGCCGACGGGCGCACCGCGCGGCTCGAGCCCGGCGCCGAGAGCGCGATGGCGATGCGGGTCCGCTTCACGCGAGCCGCCGTCGAGCCGGCCTTCGCGTTCACGATCACCGACGAGCAGCAGCGGCGCGTGCTGTCGATGAGCACCGACCGCCAGGGCTTCGCCACCGGCGAGCACGACGCCGGCGACGAGATCGACATCACCGCCGGCTTCGTCAACCATCTTGCCGCCGGGCGCTACTGGCTGTCGGTCCAGGTGACCGAGGCGGCCGGCGGGGCGCTGCTCGCCTTCCGCGAGGACATCTCCTCGTTCGTCGTCGGCGGCGCGGGCGCCGGCGGCGGGGTCGTCGACCTGCCGCACGGCTTCGAGCTGACGCCGGCGCCCTCGATGCAGCCGGTCACCGATGAGCCCTGAGGCCTACCGCGTCCGCGGCCCGTCGGCCGTCGGCGGCGACGTGCGCCGCTTCTGGAACCTCGCGCGGACGCTGGCGGCGACCGACTGGAAGGTGCGCTTCTACGGCTCCGCGCTGGGCTACGTGTGGTCGCTGCTGCGCCCGCTGATGCTGTTCGGGATCATCTACTTCGTCTTCTCCTACGTGCTGGATGCCGGCGCGGGAGTCGCCCACTACGGCGTGCTCCTGCTGCTGGCGATCATCCTGTACTTCTTCTTCTCGGAGGTCACCGGCTCCGGCGTGACGTCGATGGTCGACCGCGAGTCGCTGCTGCGCAAGGTCGGCTTCCCGCGCGCCGTCGTGCCGCTGTCGGTCGCGCTCGTGGCGGCGATGAACCTCGCGCTGAACCTCGTCGTGCTGGCGATCTTCGTCGTCGCGAGCGGCGTCCAGCCGCGCTGGACGTGGCTGCTGCTGCCGATCCCGATCGCGCTCATGCTCGTCTTCGCGACCGGCGTCGCGATGCTGCTGAGCGCGCTCTACGTGCGCTACCGCGACGTGCGGCCGATCTGGGACGTCGTCCTGCAGGCGCTCTTCTACGCGACGCCGATCCTCTATCCGATCGAGATCGTCCTCGCCCGCTACGAGACGCTCGCGAAGATCCAGCTGCTCAACCCGCTGGCGGCGATCATCCAGGAGTCGCGCCATCTGCTGACCGGCGCCCCGTCGCCGGCCGCGGTGCTCGACTCCACGGCGCTGCTGGCGGTGCCGCTGGGGATCCTCGTCGGCGTCACCTGGCTGGGCTTTCGCGTCTTCGACCGGATGGCTCCGCGGGCCGCCGAGGAGCTGTAGGAGCGCGGCTACGGGCAGTCGGGCGTGGCGCGGGTCATGTCCTGCGGGACGCGCCCGCGGTAGACGTAGATCCCGGTCCCGTCGTCGGCCAGCGGCGACATCAGGCACGGCCGGCGGCCGACCGCCTCGACGTCGGCGCGCACGACCCAGGCCGTGTCGCGGCCACGGACGTGCTCGGGCGTGAACGCCGGCAGATCGGCGCGAGACTGCAGCGACAGCAGGACGAGGCCCGTGAGGTGGTACCCGTCGGACCCGAAGGTCTGCTCGTCGAAGATCACGTCCTTCGCGCCCGCGTCGGCGAGGCCGTCGAGCAGCTTCACGAGCGGCTCGCCCTGGCGGCGCGGCGGGCCCGCGAAGTAGCCGTGCTCGTTGGCGAGCTGGAACGCGTACTCGCCGATCGGGCTCTGGACCGCGTTCGGCAGGTTGATGCTGTGCACGCCGCCGACGCCGAGGTTCAGCGCGGCGGTGTTGAAGACCACGATCGCGGCCAGCGCGACGCTGGCGGCGACCCGCGCGCGGCGGCCGAGCTGACCGATCCAGCCCGTCGCCAGCACGGCGACGTAGACGAGGCAGGGCAGCGTGTAGCGCGGATCCTTCAGCACGAGCATGCTGACGGCGAGGTAGCCGACGAACCCGCCGACGAGCAGCTCGGGGAGATAGCCGCTGTCGCGCGGCGCGCGCACGACGCGCCGCAGCGCCCAGACCGCCCCCGCGAAGAAGAACAGCGCGAGCGGCAGGTAGAGCTGGTTGTTGATCAGGCTCCAGAAGTACCACGTGTAGTTGTCGATGCTCCCGCGGCCCGGATACGGAAGGCCGTCGTACCAGATCGGCAACGGGCTCGTGAGATGACCGGTCGCCTGCGCCTCGATCGCGGTGAACTGGTCGAGGTAGTAGGGCGCGGTCACGGCGCCGGCGACGGCGACGAACACGAGCACGCCCCTCCAGTTGCGCCAGCCGCCGCGCAGGAACAGCATCGCGACGATGCCGACGACGAACAGCACGAACGTCGACTTCGTGTACATCCCCAGTCCGGCCGCGAGCCCGGCCGCCGCCGCCAGGCCGACGCGCGAGAAGCGGTCGCTGGCCAGCAGCAGCCAGACGGTCACGGCCACCATCGCCGCCATCGGGACGTCGGGCAGGCTCTGGTGGAACATGCTGATGACCATCGGCGTCCCGAGCGCGAACGCGGCGGCGAGCAGGCCGGCGCGGCGGCCGAAGGCGATCCTCGCGGTGCCGTAGCAGCCGAGCGCGAGCAGCGGCACGAAGACGAGGTTCTGCGCCATCGCGACGCCGGGGACCTTGAACCCGAACAGGAAGGCGCCGAGCGCGCCGACGATGTGCGTCCCGGGCGGATAGACGTTGTAGATCCGCAGCGGCTCGCCGGGGTTGCCGGCCTCGAGCGCCAGATACCACTGCAGCGCGATGTTGATGTGCTTGGCGTTGTCGGGGTTGACGATGCGCAGGTCGCGCGACAGCCACCACGCACTGATCGCGAGGAACACGAGCACGATCGCGACGACGCCGGCCTCCGGCGTCAGCAGCAGCCGGCGCACGCGAGCGGCGCGGCCGGGCCGCTCGCCAGCGGGCTCCTCGTGGTCTGCGGCGGCCACGCTCGTCATGCGACGATCCCCAGCCAGTCGCTGCGCAGCCCGACGAGCCGGCGCCAGTCGTCGGCGTCGATCACGCGCACGCGCCGCGCGTCGTTGCCGACCGGCTCGAAGACGATCGGCCCGATGTGACGCAGGCTCGACCGGTAGCCGCCGTTGCCCGGTCGCAGGTCACCACCGCCCTGGAAGACCTGCACGCCGCGCGTGCCGCGCGCCAGGTCGACGGTCGCGATCAGCACGTAGGCGCCCGGGTTGTTCAGCCCGCGCGGGGTGTGGCCGATGTCGCGACGGTCGATCTGCACCCTGATGCGACGCGAGAAGGATCCCTCGACCCAGACGTGGTAGCGCCCGCTGCGCGGGATCCTGATCGGTGCGTCGATGCCGGCCGGCCCGTCGGTCACGAGCGCGTCGGGGAAGTCGCCGAAGCCCGCCCAGCGTGCCGGCCGCGGATGGCGGCTGATGAAGAACGTCGGCATCGCCGCGCGCTCGACGTAGGCGATCCGGCCGCCGCGCTGGCGCGCCCGCCGCGCCGCCGCCCGCGCGGTCCGCGCGGAGATCTCCGCCGACGGGCGCAGCAGGTCGCGACCGAGCGGCGCGTGGCCCAGCAGCCGCGGCGCGGACCCGCGCCGCCAGAGCTCGTAGTGCGTGCCGCTCCAGACCCGTCGGTAGCTCGCCGGCGGGCGGCTGGCGACCGGCGACCGGCGCAGGATGATGTGCTCGAAGCGCTCGACGTAGCGCAGCGGCAGGTCGTCCATGTCGAGCGGGGTCTTGACGCTCGGACGGCGCTTCGGGTCGTGCTGGGCGTCGGGCTCGTATGGCGCGCCGCGATACGGATGGTCGGTCTCCGGCTCGTTGTAGGCCGGCACGGACGACAGGAAGTGCTTGGCGAACTCGTCGTACTCGTTGAGCAGCGCCGGTCCACGTCCCGCGAGGCGCTCGTCGAGCGTCCGCAGCTCCTCGTAGCGGTCGTACGGCGCCAGCGACACGTCGTGGTAGGCGAGCGCGTTGGAGCCGAGCACGCCGCCCAGCAGGAGGCCCGACGCCGCCAGGCTCAGCACCCGCCAGCGGCCGCTCCAGAGGCTCGCGGCACCGAGCATCGCGAGCAGCAGGATCGCCGGCGAGACGATCATCAGCACCTTCGCATCGGCGTACGCGGCACCGCGATGCAGCAGGTAGATCGAGGGCACCACGATGGCGGCCAGCAGCAGCGGACCGACGGCCCGGCGGCGGGCCGCCCACACGAGGCCGAGCAGCGCGAGCGCCGCGGCGATCAGCATCAGGATGTCCTGCGCCGTGCGCGTCGTCGTGTCCAGCGAGCGGTAGCGGTAGTCGCCGCTGAACCAGATGCCGAGCGCCTGCTGGCGGTACAGCGGCCCGGCGAGGTTGCCGAGGTCGCCGCCGGTGCCGCGGTCGACGCCGGCGTCGAGCGTCGCCTGGTTGACGCTGATCTGAGTGCCCAGCGAGATCAGCACCGGCAGCGAGATGACCGCCGCGACGGCGAGCGCGGCGAGCAGCCAGCCGAGCTCGCGCCGGCTGCGCTCGCGCACGATCCGCAGCGCCCAGACCGCCAGCACGGCGGCGCCCGGAACGCAGAGGAACGCCAGCGCGGCCGGCCCGAGCGCGCCCAGCCCCGCGGCCGCCGGAACCGTCAGCGCGATCAGCGAGCGCCCCGGCCGTCGCTCGCCGATCGCCGCCGCCGCCAGCGCCACCGCGCACGCGAGCACCGCGACGAACGTCAGCTCCTTGATCGAGCCCTGCAGCGCGAAGCCGACGACGAGCGCCGGCTGCGCCGCCGCGAACGCGACGAGCGCCGTCAGCCAGCGCCGGCGCACGAGCCGTGCCACGAGGGCGGCCAGCGCCAGGCACAGCATGACCGCGGTGAAGGTCAGCAGCGGCTGGTAGAGCCAGGCGAGGTCGAGGATCCCCAGCGGCGCCGTGATCCCCAGCAGCGCCTGCGGCGCGACGGGGTAGTGACCGAGCACGTAGGGCGCGACGCCCTCGTAGGTCGAGCCCTCGCCCAGCGACGGCCAGTCCGGCCCGCGCTCGGCGTACAGCTGCGCGAGCGCGAGCTGATGGCCGGTGTCGGGCAGCGCGAGGTAGCCGGCGAGCGTCGGCGTGCCGGACAGGAACACCGGCGCGCCGAAGACGGCGAAGACGCCGAGCGCGGCCAGCGCCAGCCACGGATCGGGACGCAGCCGCCGCAGGCGCGCGAAGCCGAGCACGAGCCCGGCGGCGGCCAGCAGCGCGACGATCGCCAGCGCGAACGGCACGGTCACCCGATCGGCGGTGACGATCCGCGCGAGCGCCAGCAGCGCGGCGAACCCGACCGGCAGCAGCAGCGCTCCCGGCAGCCGCCAGTCCGCCGCGCGCTCGACGAGCAATCCGAGGCCGAGGCAGAGCACCGCCAGGGCAAGCGGGTACAGCAGCCATGCTGCGAGCAGGTCCACCGACCGCGTGCTCGCTCAGTCGCGCCGGCGAAGACCGAGGATCGACAGCAGGAACGACGAGAAGAAGATCTGCAGGCCGATGATGATGAGCGCCGCCGAGGTCGCCGCGAGGCGCTCCTCCGACAGCGCGCCGAGGCCGCGGTCGATCCAGATGCCGACGATCAGCGCGGCGGAGATCAGCCCGGCGGCGAGGATCGCGCCGCCGAGCATCAGGCCGTGCTCGAGCCGGAACCGTGCCCGCATGCGATCGAACCACGGGTCCTTCTCGTTCATGAAGTACGTGCCGTAGGCGTGCGCGCAGAGGCCGAGCGCGACGATCTGGATGCCGACGATGCACAGCAGCTGGCCGGCGATCACCGTGTGCAGGTTCCACTCGCGGCCGAAGATCGGGATCTGCGTCAGCGAGATGATCGAGACGAGCAGGCCGATCGCGAGCAGCACCACCCCCGGCACGATGAACAGGTGCGTCGGGCTGTGGACGAGCAGGAAGCGCAGGTGCCGCCAGCCGTCGCGGAAGCGCGACAGCTTCGACTCGCCGCTGCGCGGCGCGTAGTCGATCGGGAACTCGCGGATCTCGAGCTTCTCCTTCGCCGCGCGGATGACCATCTCGGAGGCGAACTCCATCCCCGTCGTGCGCAGGTCGAGCGTCGGCAGGATGTCGCGCCGCAGGCCGCGCATGCCGCAGTGCGCATCGCGGATGCCGGTGCGGAAGAAGAGGTTCAGCGTGCCGCTGAGGATCGGGTTGCCGATGTAGCGGTTGACCCAGTGCATCGCGCCCGGCTGGATGTTGTCCATCCGATCGCCCATCACGAGCTGAGCGCCGTCGCGCAGCTCCTGCACGAAGCGCGGGATCTCGTCGAACGGATACGTCATGTCGGCGTCGAGCATCACGATGTACTCGCCGCGCGCGGCGGCGAAGCCGGCGAGGTAGGCCGACCCGTAGCCGCGGCGCGGCTCGTGCACGACGCGCGCACCCGCGTCCGCGGCGAGACCGGCGCTGCCGTCCTGCGAGTCGTTGTCGGCGACGACGACCTCGCCGTGCATGCCGGCCGCGTCGAGCGCGGCCCGTGACAGCCGCACGGTCTGCTCGATGTTCTCGGCCTCGTTGAGGCAGGGAATGACGATCGACACCTCGACGGCGGCGCCGGCCGTGGTCGCGTCGAGCGAGGGGTGTGTGCTCTGGGTCGATGCCATGGCGATCGTGGACGCGAGACGCGGGAAGCTCTCGCAGACAGTTCAAACGCGCAGGCGGGCGAAGGTTGCGCGGCTGGACAAGCCTAGTGGGTCATCCACGAACGTTGCGCCTGAACGCACGACGTTCCCGGACGGGCCGCTGGCGGAGCATTCGGCGCGCGCCGCCACGCCGTAGCGTGTGCGGCATGCGGATCTGCATCGCCTACGACTGCCTGTTCCCGTGGACCGTCGGCGGCGCCGAGCGCTGGTATCGCAATCTCGCCGAGCGGCTCGCGCAGGACGGCCACGAGGTGACGTACATCACGCGGCGCCAGTGGCCGGCCGACGCGCCGCCGCGACTGCCCGGCGTGCGCGTCGTGGCGATCTCGCGCGACGAGCCGCTCTACGGCCCCGACGGCAACCGCACGATCGGCGAGCCGCTGCGCTACGGCTGGGGGACGCTCGGGCACCTGCTGCGCCACGGGCGCGAGTACGACGTCGTGCACATGGCGTCGTTTCCGTACTTCTCCGTCCTCGCGGCGGCGGCGGCGCGCCGGCTGGGGCGCTACGAGCTCGTCGTCGACTGGCACGAGCTGTGGAGCGCGGGCTACTGGAGCGACTACCTCGGCGGCGCGAGGGGCCGCGCCGGGCGCGCCGTCCAGCGCGCCTGCGCACGCGTGCGCCACCGCGCCTTCTGCTTCTCGCGGATGCATCGCGACCGGCTCGTCGCGGAGGGCTTCCGCGGGCAGGTGACGGTGCTCGAGGGCGAGTACGCGGGCAGCCTCGAGCCGCCCGAGCCCAACGAGGCGCAGCCCGTCGCGGTCTTCGCCGGACGTCATATCGCCGAGAAGCGCGCCGCCGCGCTCGTGCCCGCGGTGATGCGCGCCCGAGCGACGATCCCCGACCTGCGCGCGGTCATCTTCGGCGACGGGCCCAAGCGCGGCGAGGTCCTCGCCGCGATCGAGGACCACGCCGCCGCGGGCATCGTCGAGGCACCGGGCTTCGTCGACGCCGGACAGCTCGACGCGACGCTGCGCGAGGCGCTGTGCATGGTGCTGCCGTCCAGCCGCGAGGGCTACGGGATGGTCGTCGTGGAGGCGTCCGCGCGGGGCACGCCGAGCGTCGTCGTGGCCGGCGCGGACAACGCCGCCGTCGAGCTCGTGCAGGAGGGCGCCAACGGCACCGTCGCCGCCTCGGCCGCGCCCGAGGAGCTCGCCGCCGCGATCGAGCGCGTCCATCGCGCGGGCGCGCCGATGCGCGCCTCGACCTGCGCGTGGTTCGCCGAGAACGCCGTCCGGCTGTCGCTCGAGCACTCGCTGCAACAGGTTCTCGCGTCCTACTATCGTGGCCGCCGATGAGCTACGTGGAGCGGCTCTTTCGAGCCACCGAGGACGAGAACCGGCGCGCGATCCTGTCCGCGGTCGAGCCGATCGAGGGCGGGCGGATGCTCGACCTCGGGTGCGCGAGCGGGCACTTCACCGTGCAGCTCGCGCGCCGCGCGCGGGCGGCCGAGGTGCACGGCGTCGAGTTCGTCGAGGAGTGGGCGGCCGCCGCCCGCGGCCACGGCATCGAGGTCGTCGCGACCGATCTCGCCGAGCGCCTGCCCTACGACGACGCGAGCTTCGACCTCGTGCACTCCAACCAGGTCATCGAGCACCTGCCGCGCACGGACACGTTCCTGCGCGAGATCCGCCGCGTGCTGCGGCCGGGCGGGCACGCGATCATCTCGACGAACAACCTCGCCAGCTGGCACAACGTCGTGTCGCTCGCGCTGGGCTGGCAGCCCACCCCCTGCCACGTCAGCGACTACGTCATCGTCGGCAACCCGACCAACGCCTACGACGGCTGGGAGCAGCCGCAGTTCGGCCAGCAGCACCTGCGCGTCTTCACCGGCCGGGCGCTCGCCGCGCTGGCCGGCTATCACGGCCTCGCGCTCGACCTCGACCGGACCGCCGGCTACTACCCGCTGCCGGCGCGCGCGGCGCGCGCGATGACGCGCATCGACCGCCGCCACGGCGCCTTTCTCGTGCAGCGCTACGTGCCGGTCGCGGCGACCCAGCGCAGCGGCCCCGCTCCCGCCGCGGCGACCGCCGACGTCAACGCCGCGTAGGCACCATCGCGCGGTCGTAGCTGGCGGCCGTCGCGCGCGCGGTCGCCGCCCAGGTGAAGCGCTGCGCCCGCGCCACGCCGGCGGCTCGCAGGACCTGTGCCTGCGCGGGGTCGCCGAGCACCCGCTCGATCGCCCGCGCGATCGCGCTGACGTCCTCGGGATCGAACAGCAGCGCCGCGTCGCCGGCGACCTCCGGCAGCGAGCTACGATCCGAGCACGCGACCGGCACCCCGCGGCGCATCGCCTCGAGCACCGGCAACCCGAAGCCCTCGTACAGCGAGGGGAAGACGAACACGTCGGCGAGCGCGTAGAGGCCCTCGAGCTCGGGACCCGAGACCCAGTCGAGCATCCGCAGGTCGTCGCGCACGCCGAGCTGCTCGGCGCGTGCGCGCAGCTCGCGCTCGTGAGGCGTCGGATAGCCGGGGATCACGAGCACCGGCCGACGTTCGGGCGCGATCGCGGCGATCGCCTCGAGCAGGCGCATGAGGTTCTTGTGCGGGCGCTTGGCCGACACCGAGAGCGCGACCCGCCGGCTGCCGAGCGCGTGGCGCTCGCGCAGCACGGCCGCCGGCTCGGGATCGCCCGCGGGCGTCGCGCCGAGCCCGAGCGCCACGACGTCGAGCTTGCGCTCGGGCACGTGCAGGTAGCGCCGCACGTCGGCGCGCGTGCACTGCGAGTCGACGATCACGCGGTGCGATCGGTGTGCCGCGGCGGGGATCAGGACGCGCATCCCCAGCCCGAGCACGCCGAAGTGCGCCTCGGGCACGACGCGATACATGAGGTCGTGGATCGTCACGACGCGCCGGAAGCGCCCGCGCGTCGGCGCGGTGCTGGCCAGGCTGTGCAGCAGATCGACGCCGGCGCGCCGCGCGAGGCCGGGCAGCAGCTGCTGCTCGCCGCGGACCCACTGCACGCGGCTGCGCGCGAAGACCGGGACCTCGATGACGTCGGTGAACTCGTCCCACTCCCCGCCGGCCGCGCGCGCCTCGCGATTGACGAACGCCGTCAGGCGCAGGTCCGGACGCTCGGCGGGCAGCGCGCGCAGCAGCTCGCGGGCGTAGATCTCCATGCCGCCCTGCTCACCGGGGACGAGGAAGACGAGGTTCAGGCCGACGTGCATACCCGTAGTCTGCGGCACCGTGCCTGCGGCCGTCAGCATCGCGATCCCGACCTTCAACCGGCGGGCGACACTCGAACGGGCCGTCCGCTCGGCGCTGGGGCAGACGCACGTCGACCTCGAGGTGGTCGTCTCCGACAACGCGTCGAGCGACGGCACCGTCGAGCTGCTCGACAGGCTGGCCGCCGACGACGATCGCCTGCGCACGGTCCGTCAGCGGGCCAACCGCGGGATGGTCGCCAACCTCAACGCCGCGATCGCGATGGCACGAGGCGACCACGTGATGCTGCTCGCCGACGACGACTGGCTCGCGCCGCGCTGCGTCGAAGCGGCGCTCGGCGCGCTGCGCAGCGAGCCCGGCGCGGTCTCGGCGCTCGGCCGCGTGACGTACCTCAGCGACGCGGAGCCCGCGCCCGGGGACAGGACGAAGGCGCTGCTCGGCGGCTCGGGCCAGATCCGCGTGCGCGACTACTTCGCGACCGTCCCCTCCGATCACGGCAACACCTGGCTCTACGGCCTGTCGCCGCGCGAGACCGTCCAGCGCCTGGCGCCGATGCGCAACGTCCTCGGCTTCGACTGGCTGCGCGTCGCCGAGCTCGCCTTCCTCGGCAAGATCGTGCTCGTCGACGAGCCGCTGATCTTTCGCGAGCTCGGCGGCACGAGCGAGTCGACCGCGCGCAACGTCCGCGAGAGCCGGCTGCCGGCGATGCAGGCGAAGCTGCCGCATCTCGTCATCGCCGGCCACGTGCTCAGCGAGATCGGCTGGCGCTCGCCGGTCTACGCGCCGCTCGGCCGCCGCCGCAGGCTCGCGCTGGCGGCGGCATGCGCGTCCAACGTGCCGCGCCATAGCCTGCGCCACGTGCTGTTCCATCTCGCGCCGCAGACGGCGCAGGACCGCTGGCACCGGCGGGCGTGACGCTGACGATCGCCATCGACGCGCGCCCGGCGAGCGACGAGGGCGCGGGCGTCGGACGCGTCGTGCGCGAGCTGCTGCGCGCCCTCGCCCGGCGCGACGACGACCATCGCTACCGCCTCTACGCCCGCACCGCATGGCCCGAGCCGCTGGACGAGCGCTTCAGCTGGCACTGCAACGGCTCGCGCGACCCGCTGTGGCACCTGCGCGCCTCGATCGTCGCCAGCCGAGCGTGCGACGTCTTCCTGGCGACCGGCTCCTACCTGCCGGCGTGGTTTGCGAGCGTGCCGGTGGCGCCCGTCGTCTACGACCTCGTGCCGTTCGATCGACGGCTGTTGCCGCAGCGCCGCGCGCGCCGCATCGCGCGGCTGACGCTCGGCCCGGCCGTGCGGCGGGCGGACGCGCTGATCTGCATCTCGCAGGCCACCGCCGACGACCTCGTGACGCATTTCCCGCGAGCGCGCGACAAGACGGTCGTGGCGCTGCTCGGCGTGGCGCCCGTGCTCGCCGATGCGGCCACGCAGCTGCCCGCAGGCGTCCCCGACGAGGGCTTCGTGCTCGCCGTCGGCACGCTCGAGCCACGCAAGAACCTGCCGCGGCTCGTGGCCGCCTACGAGCGCCTGCCGGAGGACCTGCGGGCCGCGCATCCGCTCGTCGTCACCGGCAAGCTCGGCTGGGATGCCGGTGAGACGCTTGCGGCGCTCGACTCACTCGACGACCACGCGATCCGCACCGGGTTCGTGCCCGATGCGCAGCTCGCGCTGCTGTACCGGCGCTGCGCGCTGTTCGCCTATCCCTCGCTGGGCGAGGGCTTCGGCCTGCCGGTGCTCGAGGCGCTGGCCGCCGGGGCGCCGGTGCTCACGTCGAACCGCTCGAGCCTGCCGGAGGTCGGCGGCGAAGCGGTCGCCTACTGCGATCCGACCGAGACCGACTCGATCGCCCGCGAGCTCGAGCTGCTGCTGCGCGACCCGGCGCGGCGCGCGCGCATGGCGGCCGCCGGCCCGCCGCGCGCGGCCGGGTTCTCGTGGGACCGGACGGCGCAGATCGTGCTCGAGCGGCTGGAGCGGATCGCCGGCGGCGTACGGCGCTGAGCGCCGTCTCGCGCCGCTCAGCCGTCGCTATGGCCGGCGGGCGTCCCCGGGGCCACCCACGCCGCGAACGCGCCGATCGTCCGCCGATCGGGGATCGGGCGCATGTTCGCCCAGACCGACGCGATCTCGCTGCGCTCGTCGACGCGGGCGTGGTTGCGGATCATCCCCGGGCCGAAGCGGGCACCGAGCTCGCGGACGAACCCGATCCAGTCGCGCGCCGAGAGCATGCGCAGGCGACGGCCCAGCTCGCGGCGATCGATCTTGCGCAGGCGGAAGTCGAGGTACCACGCGTAGCCCTGGCGGTAGACGTACTTGCTGCGGCTGATCTCGATCGGATCGAGCTCGGGACCGTAGTCCTCCAGCAGCCGCTCGAGGAACAGGTGCGAGCCGTTGACCATGTCGGTGCCGGGCAGGTAGCCGGGAAACGTCGTGTCGATCCCGAGATAGGCCCGGCCCGAGTCCGAGCCGCCGCCCTTGAGCGTGCGGCCGAAGGACTTCGGCGAGACGCCGACGACGACGAGGTTGTCCGGGACGTGCGCCCAGCGGGGCGCGACGAGCAGCAGTGCGTTGATCGCGTAGAAGTCCGGATAGGGCTCCTTGAAGGGTCCGTTGCGCAGGCCCAGCAGCGCCGCGCGCGAGACGAGCGTCGTCTGCAGGTTCGGGCAGAAGGTGATGTCGAACGCGAAGAAGTCGCGTACGCAGCGCTCGCGGTCGGCGAGCGCCAGCAGCCCGCGCCGCGGCAGCCGCTCGTCGTAGGGAAACAGCGGGTCGGAGTAGTACGCGGACGCGCCCTCGCCGAACGCTCCGGGGAAGGCGTAGCCGTAGGCTCCGAAGCTCAGCACGTCCGGCGCGTCGAACTCCTCCAGCAGCCCGTCGAGGCGCGCCACCGTCCCCTCCAGCAGGCAGTCGTCGTCGCCGATCAGCAGCACGTAGTCACCGCTCGCCGCCTCCAGCGCACAGCGCCAGTTGTCAGTCACCGACAGCGGCTCGGGCTGGCGCACGACATGCAGCCGCGGGTCGCCGGCGAAACTCCGCAGCACCGCGGCGGTGATCTCATCGCTGGCGTTGTCGCTGACGACGAGCTCGAGATCTGGCTCGGGCTGCGAGAGGACCGAGCGGATGCAGTCCTCGAGCTGGTGGCCGCCGTTGCGGGTCGGGAGCAGGATCGACAGCTTCATATGCCTCCATCGTTGCGGAAAACCGCCGTGTACGTGCTTCCCCTCAGTCCGCCCCGCTCGACCGGCGCCAGCAGCAGGCTGACGAGCGCCGCCGCGTAGAACGCGGCGCGGCGACGGACCGCGCCGCTCGTGGGCGGGGCCAGGAAGTGCTGCCAGCCGAACACGTTCCAGTCGCGACCGGCGCGGTCCGATCCCGTCAGCGCGACCGGCGCGAGCCCGACCTCGCCGGCCAACCGCACGAGCGTCGCGGCCGGGACGAGCTGCAGGTGGCGCGGGGCATCGACGTGCGGCCAGCGCGCGCCGAGCACGCGCAACGCGAACGCGGCCGGGTTCGGCACCGCGATCAGCAGCACGCCGCCGGGCTCGAGCGTCGCCGCGGCGGCACGTAGCAGCGCGAGCGGCTCGGCGAGATGCTCGAAGACGTGCCAGAGGACGATCGCGCGGGCCGGCGCCATCTCCGCCAGCGCGCGGTGCGGCTCGGCGCTGTGCACTGCCTGCGCGCCGATCGCGCGCAGGTGATCGCAGGCGCGCTCGTCCATCTCGATCGCGCGGACGCCGAAGCCGCTGCGCAGCGCCTCGGCCGCGAAGCCGCCGGCGCCGGGACCGATCTCGAGCAGCGCGCCGCCCGACACGAAGCGCTGCAGCAGCGCGACCTTCGCCCGCTCGCTCTCGTTCGTCTCGTGCTCGGCGCCGATCGGGTAGTAGTCGGGCGGGTAGTAGCGCGCGAGGTCGGCCGGCACCTCGGCCAGGTAGAGCGTGCCGCACGCCCGGCACGAGCGGTAGTCGAAGCGCTCGGCGCCGATCGAGCGGTTGCGATCGGTCGTCGTCAGGCGAAGGTCTCCCGCGCTCCCGCAGATGCGGCAACGCGGCGCCGCGTCGCTCGCGCGCGAGCTCACTGCGCGAACGCCTTCGCCTCGCGGCCGCGCAGCGCATCGCCGATCTCGGGGGGGAAGCGGCCGAGGGCGAGCAGCAGCGCCGGGTAGAGGAGCACGGCCACGCAAGCGTCGACGAGCGGCGGGATCCCGGGCAGCAGCACGACGAGGCATGCGATCGCCCCGGCCGCGATGACCGCCGGTGCCCGGCGCAGGGCACCGACGACCGCCGGCCGCTCACGTGCGAGGGCGACGAAGACGCACACCAGGAGCACCGACTCCGCGATCAGGACGGCCACGGCCGCGCCGGTCGCGCCGTGCCGCGGCACGAGCACGAGCGTCAGGACGATGCTCACGACGAACGCCACCCCGTTGGCCAGCAGGATCGCGCGGTGACAGCGCAGCGACAACAGGGCGAAGCCGCAGGCGACGGTCACGAACGTGGCCGCCAGCGCCGCGGTGAGCAGGCGCAGCAACCCGATGCTGGGATCGGCCTCGCCGCCCGCCAGTACGAAGACGATCGGCTCGGCGGCGAGCGCCACGGCGAGGGTGAGCCAGACGCCCATCACCAGCCCGACCTCGACCAGCCTGCTCGTCACCGCGTCGAGCCGGAGGCGATCGTCGCGCGCGGCGCGTGCGAGGATCGGGAACGCCGCGCCGATCACGAGCAGCGGCACGCTGATCAGCACCTCCATGACGCGAAACGCCGTCGCGAAGTAGCCCGTCTCGCGCTCGGTCGCCAGCAGCGAGACCGCGACGATCGCGATCCGGAAGTAGGCAGCGTTGAGCGCCACCGCGGCCGCGTACGTGAGCGTGTCGCGGATCAGCGGCCACGAGCGGCGCAGGTGAAACGTCGGGCGCAGCGGCATCAGGCGGCGCACGAGCACGACCGTGATCGCGAGCCCGATCGCCGTCGCCGGGATCATCGCGAAGAAGAACGGGCCAAGCTCGGCGCCGACGACGACGAGCACGACGATCACCGCCACGAGCGCCGCCTGGCGAATCAGCTCGACGGCGGTGATCCAGCCGAAGCGCAGCTCACCCTGCAGCGAGGCCGCGAGCACGGTCTGGACCGACCACCCGACGAAGGCCGCCGCGATCGCGACGGTCCCGACGACCTGGACGGTCGGATAGCCGGCGACGATCGCGAAGAGGACCGCGATCGCGGCGGCGGCGAGCGCGAGCGCGATGCGGATCCCCAGCATGTCGCGCAGGACGCGATCGCGGTCCTGGCCACGCCGCGACACGTACTCGCGCACCGTGATCGCGGCCAGGCCGGCGTCCATGAAGCCCGCCACGATCGCCACCAGCGACAGGACCGTCACATAGCGCCCGAAGTCCTCGACCCCGAGATGGCGGATCATCAGCGGCGCCGAGAGCAGCGTCAGCAGCGCCCCGACCGCATAGCCGCCCGCCCGCAACGCGCCACCGCGAGCGGCGACGGGTCCGGCCGCGGTGGTGTCCAGCAGGTCGCCGTCGGCGTGCTGCGGCAGATCGGGAGATCGAGCGTTCACGGCCGTGGAAACCCTAGGGCGTCGCCGTCCCGGCCCATCCGCGCGCCGCCGCCGCCGGACCGAGCGCCGATCGTGCCCTTGCTAGATTCCGCTGCGTGCCGCCGACTCCCGACACGGCGTCCACGCTGACCGATATCAGCACGATGTGGGCGGAGATGGAGCAGGCGCCCGAGATCGTTCAGCCGTCGGACTTCTGGCGCTCGTTGAACGATCGCAACACGCGTCAGCTCGACGATCAGGGATTCGCGCACTTCAAGCGCACGGTCAACCAGAACTACTTCAGCTGGATACCGCACACGCTGCTCGACGATCAGCTGCGTGCCACGGTCGTGTCATGGCTGCGCCATCCCGAGCCCACCGTAATGACGGCCCGCTTGGGCGACGTCACGACGCTGGAGGCCGGTGCCGCGCGCACCAACCCGTTCACGAAGGCGCGTGCCCGGGGCATCCACCAGCTCTTCCTCGCGCTGCTGTGGGAGTACGTGCGGCGCGGCGATCGGCGCGACATCCTGACGCGCCTGGAGGAGCCTGAGCTCGGCGATCCGGTCGTCGCGACGTACCGCGGTCGGCGCATCAGCCAGGACCTGTGCAACTCGGTGCACGAGCTCTACTGCGCGACCTCCGGCTTTCCCGACGGTCGACCCGGCGCCGGTGGCGTGCTCGAGCTCGGGGGCGGCTATGGCCGCGTCGCGTGGGCGTTTCTCGAGGAGTTTCCCGACTGCCGCTACATCCTCTGCGACATCCCTCCCGCGCTGGCGATCGCGCAGCAGTACATCACGACGCTGTTCCCGCGGCGACCGACGTTTCGCTTCCGCCATTTCGACAGCCACGACGAGGTCGCCGACGAGCTCGCGGCCGCGCAGATCGTCTTCCTGACGCCCAACCAGCTCGAGCTGCTGGAGCCGCTCGGCGTCTCCCTGTTCGTGAACATCAGCTCGCTGCACGAGATGCGCCCGGAGCAGATCGCCCACTACCTCGGGCAGGTCGATCGCCACACGAACGGGTTCTTCTACAGCAAGCAGTGGGAGACGTGGCACAACACCGAGGACGATCTCGTGATCGACCGCGCGAGCTACCCGATCCCTTTCAGCTGGCGGACGATCGCGGAGCACACGCACCCGATCCAGCAGGCGTTCTTCCACGGCCTCTACAGCACGCGCGGCTGATCGCGCCACCACCGGAGGGTCTGGGCGAGGCCTTCCGGCAGGGCGAACGCGGGAGCGAACCCGACCTCGTCGCGCAGCCGCCGGACGTCCGCCGTGATCTCGTCGGGATCATCGGGTCGCGACGCAAGCGCGCCGACGTCGAGCAGATCCCGCCGTCCGGCGCACTCAGCGAGCTGCTCGACGATCGAGCGAACCGTCACGGGCGTGCCCGAGGCGATGTTCACGGCACCGGCGACATCGCTCGCGAGCAGCGCGACGAAGGCGCCCGCGACATCGTCGACGTGCAGGAAGTCGCGCCGCTGCATGCCCGCGCTCGTCGGCGCGCGCTCGCCGGCGGCGAGCGCGCGGGCGACGCTCGCGACGAGCCGTCGCGGATCCTCGCGCGGACCGTAGAGAAAGAAGATCCGTCCCCAGGAGAGCGAGATGCCGCCGACCGCGGCGAGCGCCTTGACGACCCGGCGCGTCGCGTCCTTGCAGATCCCGTAGTACGTCGCCGGAGCGAGCGGCGCGTCCTCGGCCAGCGGCTGCGACGCAGACCAGTCGTACTCGGCACAGGTGCCCGCCAGCGTCGCGCGCGCTCCTCCGGCGGTCGCGAACTCGTCGACGAGGCCGATCGTGGCCGCGACCCACGGCGCGTTCTCGCGCGCCGTCCAGAACGCTCCGGGCTCGGCATGCCAGGCGAGGTGCAGCAGGTGCGATGCCCGCAGCGACCCGATCAGCGCGCGCCGAGCGCCGGCATCCAGCAGATCGACGATGTGCCACGCGACGCCGTCGGGCACGTCCGCGGGCGCCGAGCGACGCGCGACGGCGTGGACCTCGTAGCCGCGCTCGACGAGCGCGTTCAGCGTCGGCCGACCGACGAGCCCGCTGGCTCCGGTGACGAGCACCCGCGCGGCGCCGGTCACCGCGTGATCCGGTAGAGTTCCGCGACGTAGCCCCTGCGCAGCCAGTACGAGAAGCGCTGCACCCGCTCGAAGCCGCCGGCGACGGCGATCGCCTCCGGCACGCTGACGTGCACCATGTCCCTGCCGTAGGGGGGCTTGCTCTCGTGATTGATGCTCATCAGCGAGCCGCGGCAGCAGACCTTGATCCAGCCCAGGTAGTCCTCCACGGTCGCGGCGTTCATCTCCGGAAACGAGTCCTGGTTGAGCACGACGTCGAACAGCGGCGTGCGCAGCTCTGCGGTCGCGTGGTCGGGCAGGATCTGCAGGCGGCCGGCGGCGGCTCCCGCCGGCGCCTCGCCGTAGAGCGAGACCTCGTCGGCAGGCAGCGACTTCAGCGCGTAGTAGCCCTGCACGACGTTGACGTGCGGCAGGTCGATCAGCGTGTACGTGGTCAGCCCGAAGCGCCGGCTCCAGTACGCGACGCGGCCCGAGCCGCCGCCGATCTCGCAGATCCGGGGCGCCTGCCGATCGCGCGCGGTCTCGCGCAGGAGGTGGGCCGTGTAGATCGCGTTGGCGTCGCGCTCGCCGAACAGCCCGCGCCCGGTGTCGATCTTCAGCAGGCCGCCGTCGACGTCGGGCGGCGTGACGTCGATCCCGACGCAGGCGCAGATGCGCTCGACGATCTCGGCCGCCTCGTAGTGGATGGGCTCGCCGAGCGGCCCCTGCTCGGGATTCTCGATCGGCAGGGCGCCGACCGCCTCCGCCAGCGAGACGAGCTTGTCCTTGGCCATCAGCGCGACGAACTCGCGGTAGGAGCGATCGTTGACGATGCGCGCGTACTCGGCGTCGCCCTGCGTGATCCCCACCGAGCCGTCGTGACGTGAGACGTTGCAGAGGTACGTCGCAAGCTCGTGGGCATCGCCGCGCTGCAGGATCGCAGCGAAGCTGCCCTGCCGGGAGGCGATCATCGTCCAGAGGTCGTCGCGCTGGGCCGCCGGCGGCAGCGCGGGCGCACTGCGACCGGCGGCGTGGTGGGCGGCGAGCAGACGCTCGGCGATCGCGACGTCGTGCGCGGTCGCGACCTTGTCGGCGACGACGACGTCGGCAGCCTGCGGCAGCAGCTGCAGCCTGCCGTGCTGCAGGATCTTCCGGCGGCGCTGGACGGCCTTCGCGCCCAGGCGCGCGTTCAGCCCTTGTAAGCGGATGACCGCGCGGCGGCGCAGGCCGCCGACGGTGAACGTGAGCTCGGGATCGCTCACCCGACGTAGTCCGGGTAGCCGCGGTCACGCTCGGACATGATGCGCTCAGCGACCCCGGGCCACTGGATCGCGAACGCCGGATCGTCCCAGCGCACGCCCATGGCCGCACCGGGCACGTGCTCGTGACCCATCATGTAGAGCACCTCGCTGTCGTCGTCCAACGTCTGAAACCCGTGCGCGAGGCCGGCCGGGACGTGCAGCGCATGGCCGTTGCGCTCGGTCAGCTCGGTGCCGAACCAGGCCCTGTGCGTGGGCGACGCGGGGCGCAGGTCGACGATCACGTCGAAGATCGCGCCGCGCGTGCAGCGCACGAGCTTTGGCTCCGCGTGCGGAGGGGCCTGGAAGTGCATTCCGCGCAGCGTCGCCGCACGGGCGTTGAAGGACGTGTTGCACTGCACGACGGCGGGGTCGATCCCGCGCGCGGCGAACTGCTCGCGATCATACGTGCGCGCGAAGAACCCGCGATCGTCCTCGATGCGGTCGGGCTCGATCAGCCAGGCCCCCGCCAGTGGCGTCTGCACGAACCTCATTCGAACAGTCGCAGCTCGGGCGAGCGCGCGGCGAAGCGCCCGCCCCATTCGCGGATGTAGGAGAGCTGCTGCATGATCTCGTCTTTGATGTTCCAGGGCAGGATCAGCACGATGTCCGGTCGCCGCTCGCGGATCGCCTCCGGCGCCAGGATCGGGATGTGCGTTCCCGGCAGGACGTGGCTCTGCTTGTGCGGGTTGGCGTCGCAGGTGAAGTCCAGCACGTCGCGGCCGATCCCGCAGTAGTTCAGCAGCGTGTTGCCCTTCGCCGCCGCACCGTAGCCCGCGATCGAGTTGCCCGCGCGCTTGAGCTCGATCAGGAACGTCAGGATCCGGCGCTTGTCCTCGATCACCCGGTCGCCGTACTCCAGATAGGTACGCAGGTCCTCCAGGCCGGCGGCGCGCTCGCGCGCGAGCAGCTCGTCCGCGGCCGCGCTGGGCGCGCGGGGATCGTCCTCGTGGCAGCCGAAGATCCGCAGCGAGCCGCCGTGCGTCGGCAGCTCCTGGACGTCGAACAGGCGCAGCCCGTGGGCCTCGAAGAGGCGGCCGACGGTTCCGAACGACAGGTACGAGTAATGCTCGTGGTAGATCGTGTCCCACTGGTTGAGCTCGATCAGCGTGAGCAGATGGGGGAACTCAATCGTGATCGTGCCGCCCTCCTTCAACGCGACCTTCATGCCGGCGACGAAGTCGTTGACGTCGGGCACGTGCGCGAGGACGTTGTTGCCCAGCAGCAGATCGGCCCGACCATCCTCGGCGGCGATGACGCGCGCCGTCTGCTCGCCCCAGAACTCGACCCGCGTCGGGATCCCCTTCTCCAGCGCGACCCGCGCGGTGTTCGCCGTCGGCTCGACGCCGAGCACCGGGATCCCGCGCTGCATGAAGTACTGCAGCAGGTAGCCGTCGTTGGAGGCCAGCTCGACGACATGGCTGGACGCACCCAGGCCCAGGCGCGCGACCATCTGCTCGGTGTAGCGGCGGCAGTGATCCAGCCAGGAGCTCGAGTACGAGGAGAAGTACGCGTAGTCCGCTCGGAAGAGGGGCTTCGGAGTCTCGAACGGCGCGAGTTGGACGAGGAAGCACTGCGAGCAGACGAGCGCGCAGAGCGGGAAGAACGGCTCCATCGCGTTGTCCCGGGCGAGCGGCACGTTGTCATTGGCGACCGGCGACATCCCCAGATCCGCGAACACGTCCCGCAGCGGGGTAGCGCAGAAGCGGCAGGTCGCACGCGCGTCGGCGACGGTCGGGGCCGGGTCACCGGACGCGATCGCCGGGTCGCCTACCACGAGCACCACGGCGCGCGGCCGGTCTCCCACATCGCCTGCAGCTCGTTGCGCTCGCGCAGCGTGTCCATCGCCTGCCAGAAGCCACGATGCTGGTGGACGGTCAGCTCGCCGCGGGCGGCCAGATCGCGCAGCGGCTGCTCCTCCCACTTCGTGTCGTCACCGGCGATCACGTCGCCGACGCCCGGCTCGCACACGAAGAAGCCGCCGTTGATCCACGTGCCGTCGCCGCGCGGCTTCTCGGCGAACGCACGCACTGCCGCGCCATCGAACTCCAGCGCGCCGAAGCGCCCCGGCGGCTGTACCGCCGTGACCGTCGCCAGGCGGCCCTCAGCGCGGTGCCGGGCGAGCAGCGCGGTGATGTCGACGTCAGAGACGCCGTCGCCGTACGTCAGGCAGAACGTCGCGTCGCCGACATACGGCAGCACGCGCTTGAGACGCCCTCCGGTCATCGTGTCGTCGCCGGTCTCGACGAGCGTCACCCGCCAAGGCTCGGTCGTCGAGTGGTGGACCTCCATCTCGCCCGAGCCCATGTCGAACGTCACGTCCGACGTGTGCAGCGCGTAGTTCGCGAACCACTCCTTGATGACATAGCCCTTGTAGCCCAGGCACACGACGAAGTCCTCCACGCCGTGGGAGGCGTAGATCTTCATGATATGCCAGAGGATCGGCTTGCCGCCGACCTCGACCATCGGCTTGGGCTTCACCGTGGTCTCCTCGCTCAGACGCGAGCCGAGACCGCCGGCCAGGATTACCGCTTTCACGCCGCCAGCGTATTCGTCGCGCGGGTGGACACGACTTTCGGGACAGCCGCGCGGCGCCAAGGTTGCGGCGCCAGGCGGGGCGCTAGGCGGGGCGCTAGGGTCCCAGCCCATGTCCAAGTCCGCTCTCATCACCGGCATCACCGGCCAGGACGGCTCCTATCTCGCCGAGCTGCTGCTCGAGCATGGCTACGAGGTGCACGGCATGGTGCGCCGTGCATCGACCGAGAAGTTCGATCGGATCGAGCACCTCCGCGACCGCATCACCCTGCACCAGGGCGACCTGCTCGACCAGCGCTCGCTCGTCGACACGCTGCGCGCCTCCAAGCCGGACGAGGTCTACAACCTCGCCGCGATGAGCTTCGTCGCGGTGTCCTGGGTCCAGCCGACGCTGACGGCGGAGTTCACCGGCGTCGGCGTGACGCGGATCCTCGAGGCCGTCCGCGAGGCCTGCCCCGAGGCGCGCTTCTACCAGGCGTCGAGCTCGGAGATGTTCGGCAAGGTGCTCGAGGTTCCGCAGACCGAGTCGACGCCGTTCTACCCGCGCTCGCCGTACGGGGTGGCGAAGGCCTACGGCCACTTCATCACGGTCAACTACCGCGAGTCCTACGACCTCTTCGCCTGCTCGGGGATCCTCTTCAATCACGAGAGCCCGCGTCGCGGGCTGGAGTTCGTCACCCGCAAGGTCACGTGGCACGCGGCGGCGATCAAGCACGGCCTGCGTGACGAGCTGGCGCTGGGCAACCTCGACGCCGAGCGCGACTGGGGCTACGCGAAGGACTACGTCGAGGCGATGTATCTCATGCTCCAGCAGGACACGCCGGAGGACTACGTCATCGCGACGAACAAGACCAACAGCGTGCGTCAGTGCGTCGAGATCGCCTTCGACGAGGCGGGCCTGCCCGACTGGGAGCAGTACGTGCGGGTCGACCCGGCGTTCCTGCGCCCCGCGGAGGTCGACCAGCTGATCGGCAATCCGGCGAAGGCCAAGGAGACGCTCGGCTGGGAGCCGCAGACGAGCTTCGAGCAGCTGATCAGGCTGATGACCCGCTCCGACCTCGAGCTGCTCGGCGGCTGACGCGCTCAGGCACCGGCTCGCGCGAACGCCTCGATCTGCGCCAGCGTCTCGGCGCGCACGTCCCCGCCACCGCCGAGCAC
Organism: Solirubrobacteraceae bacterium; assembly: GCA_030690545.1. GTDB lineage: Bacteria > Actinomycetota > Thermoleophilia > Solirubrobacterales > Solirubrobacteraceae > CADCVQ01. The sequence continues at coordinate 13,445 of JAUYGN010000014.1, read as the reverse complement.
CCGGTACCACTGCACGATCGCGGCGATCGTCCGCTCGAGCTCCCATGTCGGCGCCCAGCCGAGCCGCTCGCGGGCCTTCGTCGAGTCCAGCGCCAGGAAGTGCGCCTCGTGCGGGTGTGGGGTGGGCGGGTCCGAATCCAGCTCCCAGCGCAGCTCGCCGGGCCACAGCTCGCTCATCCGGTCGGCGATCCAGCGCACGGGCCGCGCGTCGTCGAGCGCCGGGCCGAAGTTCCAGCCGCCCTGGTGCTCGACTGACGCATGCAGCATCTGCGCCAGGCGCAGGTAGCCCGACAGCGGGTTGAGCACGTGCTGCCAGGGACGCACCGCCTCGGGGTTGCGGATCGGGATCGGCATTGCCTCGACGGCGCCGCGCATGATGTCGGGAATCAGGCGGTCCTCGCCCCAGTCGCCGCCGCCGATCACGTTGCCGGCGCGCGCCGAGGCGAGCCGCGGCCCGGGCCGCGACCCCGGCGCACCCGAGAGGAACGAGCGTAGGTAGGCGTCGGCGACGAGCTCGGCGCAGCCCTTGGAGCTCGAATAGGGGTCGTGTCCGCCCTTAGGGTCGTCTTCGACGAAAGGGCGCGGCGAGCGGAACGCCGAGTTGTCGTAGCACTTGTCCGACGTCACGTTGACGACGACGCGCACCGAGGCCGTCGCGCGCACCGCCTCGAGCACGTTGACCGTGCCCATGACGTTCGTCGCGTACGTCCCGCGCGGATCCGCGAACGACCTGCGCACGAGCGACTGCGCGGCCATGTGGATCACGACCTCCGGCGCGTGCTCGGCGAACGCGTCGAGGACGGCGACATGGTCGCGGACGTCGGCACGGACGTCGGCCCGCAGGCCCTCGGCCACGCCGGCCAGCTCGTACAGCGACGGCCGCGTCGGCACCGCGTCGGCGAGCCCGGTCACGCGCGCGCCCATCGACTGCAGCCAGAGTGCGAGCCAGGCCCCCTTGAAGCCCGTGTGCCCGGTGACGAGCACGGCGCGGTCGCGCCAGAAGTGCGGATCGACGAGGCTCGTCACGCGGCTGATGCTATTGGCCCGGCGCTCGCCGGACACCGCGCAGCGGGTGCCCCTGCGGCGCCCCCGCCTGCGCGCCAGATTAGACTCGCGGGCGTGGAGGGGGAAATCGTCGAAGACCTGCGTGCGCGCGTGGACGCCGTGCCGTTCTGGTGGCACTCGATCGACCTCGGAGACGGCGTCGTGACGCCGGGCGTCAAGTCCGCCACGCTGCTGCAGGCGGAGCTCGACACGCTCGGGATCGGCGACCTGAGCGGGAAGTCGGTGCTCGACATCGGCAGCTACGACGGCTTCTATGCCTTCCAGGCCGAGCGGCTGGGCGCCGAGCGCGTCGTGGCGCTCGACCACTACACCTGGTCGATGGACCTCGGCGGCTTCGATGCCTACCGTCGCCGCTGCATCGAGAGCGGCACGCCGGTCGAGGAGCCGCACACCCTTGCGGACTACTGGCGGCCGGACACGCTGCCCGGCCGCCGCGGGTTCGAGACCGCTCACGCCGCCCTCGGCAGCGAGGTGGAGGTCGTCGTGGCCGACTTCATGGACTGCGATCTGGCCAGCCTCGGCACGTTCGACGTCGTGCTGTATCTCGGCGTTCTCTACCACATGCGCCATCCGCTGCTGGCGCTCGAGCGGGTGGCCGCGGTGACGAGCCCCAGGGGCACCGCGATGATCGAGACGCTGGCGGAGTCGTTCCGGGCGTCGGAGCGTCACAAGCTCTGTCGCTTCATGGAGGGCGACGAGCTCAACAGCGATGCGTCGAACTGGTGGTCGTTCAACGAGCCAGCGATGCTCGCGATGTGCCGCGAAGCGGGATTCGCAAGCGCCACGCTGCAGCGCGCGCCAGCGCGCTGGAAGCGTCGCGCCGCAGCGCTCGCACGGGGCACGGTCTCCTACCGCGCCGTCTTGCACGCGTCCAGGGCCGCGGACACCTCGGTGCGCAAGTCCTCGAGGCACCACAGCGCCTGAGGGCGCGTGCCGAGCCCGTGCAGAGAACGTGGCGCCGGCACCGCACCCGGCAGAGATAGAGTGCCCCATTCGTGCGGTCAGCCCCAGCTCGCTCCTGATACCTGTTCGCCGGGTCGCCGCGATCATCGCGCGCCACCGCGGCTTCGCGATCCTGCTCGCGCTCGGGACGCTCGTGCACGCGCTGGCCTACTACGCGTTCTTCCCGGCGCTGTTCTTCCCAGATTCCTGGACATACCTCTCGCTGGCGTGGAACCCCGAGCAGAGCTTCGTCGGATTCGACTTCTCCCGACCGAGCGGCTACCCGATGTTCCTCTGGGCGCTGCAGCCGCTGGCCGGCCATCACGTCTCGCGGATCGCGTTGGTCCAGCAAGTGCTCGCGGTCGGTGCCGGCGCCCTCGTCTACGTCGTGCTCGAGTGGTTCTCGGTGCGCCGCTGGATCTCCCTCAGCGCGACGGCGCTCGTGCTGTTCGACGCCTACCTGCTGACGCTTGCGCAGACGATGCTCGGCGACACGCTCGTGATGGCGCTCGTGATCGCCGCCGTCGCGATCGTCGCGCTGCTTCCGGCCGATCAGCGCTGGGGCGGCGCGGGCGCGATCGCGCTGGCGGCGCTCGCGGGGCTGCTGCTCGGCTACGGCGTCACCGTGCGGACGGTGACGATGTTCGTCATCCCGGTGCTGCTCGTCTACGCCTTATGGGCTCGCAAGGGATGGATCGTCGCGGCTGCGCTCACGATCGGGTTCGTCGCTCCCGTCCTGAGCTACCTGCAGTGGCACAAGAACGAGACCGGCGCGTACTCGTTCACCGAAGCCGACGGCTGGTTCCTCTACGCGCGCATCGGCGAGATCGGGCAGTGCCGCGACGCGAAGATCCCCGCCAGCGCGCAGGCCATCTGCCCGCAGATCGAGAACCCGCCGCCGCATGCCTTCACCCATCTGTGGGGCTGGACGGAGTCGCCCGCGGTGCGCGCCTTCGGCGTCGGCCCGCAGGACCGCAAGCCGGAGGTCAACGCCGCGCTGAAGGACTTCGCGGTCGCGATCATCAAGGACCGTCCGCTGCGCTATGCGCAGATGGTCGGCGCCGACGTGCTGCGCTACTTCCGCCCCGGCGTGCACGGGGAGAGCGGCTCGGACGTCGTGCTGATGGGCGAGCACCATCCTTCGCCATCGGATCCGGCGCGCGTGCCGATCCTGCAGGTGTGGGCGCCGCGCTACAACCATGCCGGCGGGCCACGCCTGCCGGACGGCATCGTCGATGCCTACGCGCAAACCCTGCACACGCCGCGCTGGCTGCTGGGCATCGGAACGCTGCTGGCCGGCCTGGCGACCGCCGCGGCCATCGTGCTGCGGCGCCGGTTCGAGCTCGAGCACCGGCGCGAGGCGTTCCTGCTGCTCGGCAGCGGCCTCGCGCTCGTCGTCGGGGCGACGGCGACGTCGGAGTTCGTGCTGCGCTACCTGATGCCGGCGCTGCCGCTGCTGTGGGCGGGCATCGCGCTCGTGCTCGCCGACGTGCTCGCGCTGCGCCGCAGGCGACGCGCGGTCACGGCGCCGTAGGGTGCGCGGCACCAGCGCCATTGACTGCGCGATACCCGCGCCATCGGTTGCGCGGCGTCACGCGGAGCGCTCCAGCCAGGACCACTAGCCTGACGCGCGCGATGCCCGTCCCGCTGTTTGACACGACCACCGCGCTGGAGCCGCTGCGCGAGCGGATCGACGCCGCGATCGCCGAGGTCGTCGCGGCGCGCCGCTTCATCCTCGGCCCGAGCGTCGCCGCCTTCGAGGAGGAGCTCGCGCGCTACTGCGGCACCCGGCACGCGGTCGGCGTCGCCAACGGCACCGACGCGATCACGATCGCCCTGCGGTCGATGGGCGTCGGCCCCGGCGACGACGTGATCGTGCCCTCGTTCACCTTCTACGCGACCGCCGAGGCGGTGCCGGCGACCGGCGCGCGGCCGGTCTTCTGCGACGTCGATCCCGACACGTACTGCATCACCGCCGAGACCGTCGCCGCCGCGCTGACGCCCGCGACGAAGGCCGTCGTCGCCGTCCACCTGTTCGGCAACCTCGCGCCGGTCGCGGCGATCGAGGCGCTCGGCGTGCCCGTCCTCGAGGACGCGGCGCAGGCCGCCGGCACGCGCTCGGCGGCCGGCCGCGCAGGCGCGCTCGGTCGCGCCGCGACGTTCAGCTTCTTTCCCTCCAAGAACCTCGGCTGCTTCGGCGACGGCGGGGCGATCACGACCGACGACGACGCGGTCGCCGAGCAGGCGCGGATGCTGCGCTTCCACGGCTCGCACGACAAGGTCACCTACGAGCACGTCGGCTACAACTCGCGCCTGGACGAGCTGCAGGCGGCGATCCTGCGCGTCCAGCTGCCGTCGCTGGACAGCTGGAGCGACGGGCGCCGCGCGGCCGCGCGCCACTACGAGCAGGCCGGCCTCGGCGAGCTCGTCTCGCTGCCGGTCGCCGGCGACGGCTGCGAGCCCGCCTGGCACCTCTACGTCGTGCGCAGCGAGCGTGTCGACGAGCTCGCCGCGGGCCTGCCGAAGCACGCGATCGGCTGCAAGTCCTACTACCGCCTGCCGGTCCACCGCCAGCCGGCGATGCGCGCGTTCGCCGGGGGCGTCCAGCTGCCCGTCACCGACGCGGTCGCGAGCACCCACCTCGCGCTGCCGATGAGCCCCGTCCTGAGTGCCGCGCAGGCGGCCGAGGTCGTCGCCGCCGTTCGTGCCGTGCTCGGGTAGGGACGGGGCTGGGGCACGTCGTCGGGCGGGGGGTCTTCGAGTTTGCGTCCGCCATTTGGACGCGAACGCGAAGACCCCTCAGCCGCGCCGCGAGCGCTCGAGCTCGGCCTGCAGGCGCTCGAGGACGCGCACGACGCGCAGCCCGCTCTCGCCGTCCGAGCGCGGCGTCGCGCCGCTGCGCACGCAGTCGACGAAGTGCTCGACCTCGAGGCGCAGCGGCTCGGCGTTGGAGATCCGCGGGCTGTGGATGTCGCCGGCGCGGGTGATGTACTCGCCGTAGGACGACGCCGACTGGTCGAAGCCCTTGTCGTAGACGGTGACCTTGCGCTCGACGTCCATGTCGTCGAACGTCGCCATCCGCTGCGACCCGACGACGGTGAAGCGCCGCTCCTTGTGCGGGTCCAGCCACGACAGGTGCAGGTGCGCGGCCAACCCCGACGGGAAGCGCAGGAACGCGAACACGACGTCCTCGATCCCCGCGCGCATGTACGACTCGCCGTGCGCCGACAGCTCGTACGGGTCCTCGCCCGCGAGATGCAGGATCACCGAGATGTCGTGCGCGCCGAGCGACCAGAGCGCGTTCTCGTCGGCGCGCAGCTGGCCGAGGTTGAGGCGGTTGGAGTAGATGTAGTGGATCTCGCCGAGCTCGCCGGAGTCGGCGATCTGCTTGAGCTTGCGCACGCCCGGGTGGTACTCGAGCAGGTGGCCGACCATCAGCACGCGCCCGCTCGCGCGCGCCGCCGCGACCGCCCGCTCGGCGTCGGCGACGGACTGCGCGAGCGGCTTCTCGACGAAGCAGTGCTTGCCGGCCTGCAGCACGCGCACGGCGAGGTCGGCGTGCGTCGGCACCGGCGTCGCGAGCACGACCGCGTCGAGCTCGTCGTCGGCGAGCAGGTCGTCGAGGTCGGCGGTGAAGCGCGTGCGCGGGTGGGCGACCGCGAGGCGCTCGCGCAGCGCGTCGCGCTCGTCGCAGCACCAGGTCAGCTCGGCGCCCGCGATCGCGTCGAAGTTGCGGGCCAGGTTCGGCCCCCAGTAGCCGAGGCCGACGACGCCGACCCGCGCGAGCTCACCCACGAGCGACGTCGCCGTTCGATGGGCGCTTGCGGCCGCCGGACGGCGCGACCGCGATCACAGCAGCACCGCACGGCCGCCCGAGCGGCGGGTCGTGCCGCGCAGGTCGAGCGCCAGCGGCACCCGCGCGACCGCCGCGTCGTGGTCGACGCCGGGATGCGCGGTGACGATCAGCGCCAGGTCGGCGCCCGCGAGGACCGCGTCGAGCGGCTCGCTGCCGAGGGCGAACTCGGGCAGCTCGGGGACGAACTCGTCGTGGTAGTGCAGGTCGGCGCCGAGCGCCGCCAGCAGCGTCATGATCTTCAGTCCCGGCGACTCGCGCACGTCGCCGACGCCGCTCTTGTAGGACACGCCGAGGATCGCGATCTTCGAGCCGCGAACGGGCTTTCCGACCTCGTTGAGCAGGCGCTCGGCCTTCGACACGCAGTGGTAGGGCATCTGCTGGTTGACCTTGCCGGCCAGCTCGATGAACTCCGTCGCGAGGTCGAACTCGCGCGCCCGCCAGGACAGGTAGAACGGGTCGACCGGCAGGCAGTGACCGCCCATCCCCGGCCCCGGCTCGAAGCGCATGAAGCCGTAGGGCTTCGTCCCCGCGGCGTCGACGACCTCCCAGATGTCGATGCCCATCCGGTCGCAGAGCATCGCCAGCTCGTTGACGAGCGCGATGTTCACCGAGCGGAAGATGTTCTCCAGCAGCTTCGTCAGCTCGGCGGCCTCGGGCGTCGAGACGCGCACGATCGTGTCGCAGACCTCGCCGTAGAGCGCGGCGGCGCGATCGCCGCAGGACGCCGTCAGCCCGCCGACGACCTTCGGCGTCGTGCGCATCGTGAAGTCCGTGCGGCCGGGGTCGACGCGCTCGGGCGAGAACGCGAGGTTGAAGTCCTCGCCCGCGACGAGCCCCGACTCGGCGAGGATCGGCGCGAGGCGCTCGCGCGTCGTGCCGGGGTACGTCGTCGACTCGAGCACGACGAGCTGGCCGGCGCGCAGCACCTCGGCCAGCGCCCGCGAGGCGCCGACGAGCGGCCCGAGGTCGGGCTCGCGGTTGGCCGTCAGCGGCGTCGGGACGCAGATCAGGATCGCCTCGCAGCGAGCGAGCTCGGCGAAGCTCGTCGTCGCCTCGATCCGCGGCGCGGCGGCGGCCAGCACCTCGTCGGCGACGTCCTCGATGTAGGACTGCCCGGCGCGCAGCGCGTCGATCTTGCGGCGGTCGACGTCGACCGCCACGACCTCGCGCCCCTCGGCGGCGAAGGCAACGGCGAGCGGCAGGCCGACGTAGCCCATACCGATGACTCCGACGGCCATGATGGGCGCGAGTCTAGAAGCTCGGCTCGCCGCCAGCCGTGCGGCTCACCGCCGACGACGCCGGCGGCGAGCCTCGTCGACACCATCACAGGGTCCTCGCGAAACCGTCCAAATGGCGGACGAAAACGCGAGGACCCCCCCGCGGCCTCCGCCCGCGGGCCTGATCGCGACCGCCCGTGCGTCGGCAAGGACGCGCTCGCGAGCCCTCATGAAGCGCGGCGTGCGCGATCAGCTCGCGGCGAGCGCGGCGAGATCGGCCTGCACCATCTCCTCGATCATCGCCTGAAAGCTCGTCTCCGGCTGCCAGCCGAGGCGCTCGCGCGCCTTCGTGATGTCGCCGACCGGCGGCGTGCGCTCGGACGGGCGGACGAGGCGCTCGTCGACCTTCAGGTACTGCTGCGGGTCCAGGCCGACGACGGCGAACGCCGCGTCGACGAGCTCGCCGACGGTCCGCCCGACGCCGCCCGCGAACACGTAGTCGCCGGGCTCGTCCTGCTGCAGCATGAGCCGGTAGCCGCGTACGACGTCGCGTGCGTGGCACCAGTCGCGCACCGCGCCGAGGTCGCCGAGGACGAGCTCGTCCTGCAGGCCGAGCTTGATCGCGGCCGCGCCGCGCGCGACCTTGCGCGGCAGGAAGCGCTCCGGCCTGCGCGGCGACTCGTGGTTGTAGGCGATCGCGCTCGAGGCGTGCAGGCCGTGCTTGTGGCGCAGCGTGTCGACGAACCCGAACGCGGCGAGCTTCGCGACGCCGTAGGGCGAGCGCGGGCGCATCGGCGTGTCCTCGTTCTGCGGCGAGACGCTCGCCGCGCCGAAGAGCTCGCCCGAGCTCGCGACGAGCACGCGGCAGCCGTCGACCTCGCGCGCGGCCTGCAGCAGCGTCGCGGTCGCTCCGGCGACGAGCGTCAGCGTGCCGACCGGGTCCTTCCACGACGCCGGCACGAACGTCGGCGCGGCGAGGTGGTAGAGCTCGTCGGGCGCCGCTTCGAGCACCGCGGCGCGCAGCGACTCGGCGTCGGCGAGGTCCCCGGCGAGCGTCGTGACGCCTGCCGGCACGGGCGACTGCGTGCCCGGCCGGACGAGCCCGAGGACCTCGTCGCCGCCGGCCTGCAGCAGCTCGCAGAGATAGCCGCCGTCCTGCCCCGTGATCCCCGTGATGAGCGCGCGTGCCATCGCCGCAGGGTACCGGTCCGGTTTTCCTGGACCGGGGCCGGGTAGCGGGGTTCCTACGGCGCATCCTGCAAGAACGCAACCTTTGGTTCCGCCAGGCGTTCTCACTCGTACCCTAAAGACGACACTTCTGTGCCGCACCCCCCGATGACCCTCTCCCGCCCCCTCCCCAGCGGGTTGCCGTTGCCCCCCAAGCCGGCGCCCGTCCCGATCGCACCCGACGCCGTCAGCGTGCTCGGCATCCCGCTTGCGATGACCGACTACGGCGACACGATCGACTGGATGGACGCGATGATCGCCCATCGCGAGAAGGGCTACATCTGCGTCGCCGCGACGCACACGGTGATGGTCTGCGACGAGGATCCCGAGCTGCGCGAGGCGGTCCTCAACTCGTCGCTGACGGTGCCCGACGGCCAGCCGCTCGTGTGGGCGATGAACGCGCTCGGCGGCGACCTCGAGGAGCGCGTCTACGGTCCCGAGCTGATGGCCCGCTACTGCGAGCACGCGGCCGACACCGGCACGCGGATGTACCTCTACGGCGGGCGCAACCAGGGCGCCCTCGTCCAGCTCGCGCTGAACCTGCGCCGTCGCTACCCCGGCGTGAAGATCGTCGGCGGCTACTCGCCGCCGTTCCGCGACCTCGCCGAGGAGGAGGAGGACGCGATCGTCGACGAGATGAACCGCTCCAGGGCGGACGTCGTGTGGGTCGGCGTCGGCGCGCCCAAGCAGGAGAAGTGGATGGCCGCGATGCGCGAGCGACTCGACGCTCCCGTGCTCGTCGGGGTCGGCGCAGCGTTCGACTTCCATGCAGGTCTTGTCCCGCAGGCGCCGGATTGGATGCAGTCCGCCGGCCTCGAGTGGTTGTTCCGGATGGCACAGGAGCCGCGCCGCCTCGCGCCGCGCTACGTGCGCTACAACCCGCGCTTCATCACCGGCTTCGCGCGGCAGTATGCGCGCCACCGGCTGCTGGGCGACGCCGGCGCACGATAGATTCCACGGCTCATGCCGGAGGTCGCTGTCATCGGGCTCGGCCGGATCGGTCTCCCGCTCGCCATCTCGTTCGCCGACCGCGGCCTCACCGTGCTCGGCGTCGACAAGGATGCCGACCGCCTGCAGGCGGTCCGCGATGCGCGGATGCCGTTCGAGGAGCCCGGCGCCCAGGAAGCGCTGGACCGCGTCCGCGCAGCCGGCACGCTGACGGTCTCCGACAGCGTCGCCGACGCCGCGCTCGCCGAGCACATCGTCATCACGCTCGGCACGCCGTCCTTCTCGCACATCGAGATCGACATCTCCGACATCCGCTCGGCGCTCGACGACCTGCTCGGGCACCTGCGCGACGGCCACACGATCGTCCTGCGCTCGACGATCGCGCCCGGCACGACCGACTTCGTCGCCGGCTACCTCGCCAAGCAGCGCGGCTTCGCGATCGGCGAGGACGTCTTCGTCGCCCACGCGCCCGAGCGGATCGCCGCCGGGCGCTTCTTCGAGGAGATCGACACGCTGCCGTGCATCGTCGGCGGCGTCGGCGCGGGCTCGGGCGAGCGCGTCGGCGCGCTGTTCTCGATCTTCGCGGCGCCGATCGTGCAGACGACGCCGGCGCAGGCCGAGCTCGCGAAGATCTGGACGAACATCCTGCGCTACGCGAACTTCGCGCTGCCCAATTTGCTGATGATGGACTGCGAGCAGCACGGCGCGAACGTCTTCGAGGTGATCGACCTGATCAACCGCGACTATCCGCGCGGCGGCATCGCCAAGCCGGGCTTCACGGGCGGCACGTGCCTGCGCAAGGACTTCGCCTTCAGCGAGGAGCGCTCCAACGCCCCCGGCATGCTGCTCGCCGTCTCGCGCGTCAACGAGTCCGTCCCGGTCTTTCTCGTCGAGGGGATGAAGCGCCGGCTCGGCTCGCTGAACGGGCGCAAGATCGCCGTCCTCGGCCTCGCCTTCAAGGGCAACACCGACGACGAGCGCGACTCGCTCGCGCACAAGCTCGTGCGCCTGCTCGAGCGCGAGCTCGCCGACGTCGCCGTCCACGACCCGCGCGTGCCGACCCCGACGCGACCGTTCGACGACGCGGTCGCGGGCGCCGACGCGGTCGTCGTCGCCGCCAACCACGAGGAGTTCATCGGTCCCGACGTCCTGCGCGCCGTCACGACGCTGGCGGGCAGCGACGCGCTCGTCGTCGATCCCTGGAACTGCTTCGGGGCGGCGCAGGTGTTCGGCTACGTCGCCGAGCTGGGGGCGTACACGAACGGGCGCGTGGCGCTTCCGTGATCCGCAGGACAGATCACAGGTGAGCCGGGTGCTCGTGACGGGCGGCGCCGGCACGATCGGCGCCGCGGTCGTCCAGCGCCTGCTGCGCGACCCCGACTACGACGTGCGCGTCTCCGACCAGCGCCCGGCGCCGCAGTGGATGCGCGAGGGCTGCGAGGTCCACACCGGCGATCTGCGCGACCTCGCGCAGGCGCGCGCGGCGACGGCCGGCTGCGCGCAGGTCATCCACCTCGCCGCGATCGTCGGCGGGATCGCGAACTTCCACAAGCTGCCGCACACGCTGACGGCGGTCAACAGCGCGCTGTACGACGCGATCATCCAGGCGGCGCTCGACCACGAGGTGGAGCGCTTCGTCTACGTCTCCTCGTCGATGGTCTTCGAGCGCGCGACCGAGTACCCGACGACCGAGGCGCACGTCTGGGAGACGCCGATGCCGCGCTCGGCGTACGGCTTCTCGAAGATGGCCGGCGAGGTCTGGTGCCGCGCCGCGCACGACGAGCACGGCCTGCCGTTCACGATCTGCCGGCCGTTCAACGCCTACGGGCCCGGCGAGATGCCCGACGACGAGCCCGGCATCGCGCACGCCGTGCCAGACCTGATCCGCAAGGCGCTGAGCGGCCAGCACCCGCTGAAGATCTTCGGCTCGGGCGAGCAGACGCGCACGCTGACGCACATCGACGACATCGCCGACGGCGTCGTCGCCGCGATGCACTCGCCCGCCGGGCTGCACGAGGACTTCAACATCTCCGCCTCGCAGGAGATGACCGTCGCCGAGATCGCGCGCGTCGTCTGGGAAGCCTGCGGGCGCGACCCGGAGACGTTCGAGCTCGAGCACCTGCCGACGTTCACCGTCGACGTGCAGCGCCGCTGGCCGAGCGTCGAGAAGGCTCGGACGGTGCTCGGCTGGGAGGCGCGGATCGGCGTGCGCGAGGGCGTCGCGCAGACGGTCGACTGGCTGCGCGAGCAACTGGACGGGTGAGCCGGCGCGGCCGGTGAGCGGGCGGCCGTGCGCGCGCGCCGGCCGGAGCGTTCAGTCCAGCGCCGCGTAGGTGAGGCGCAGGCCCTCGCCGATCGACGTGCCCGCGCGCCAGCCGAGCAGCTCGCGTGCGCGGGCGGCGTCCAGGCACGAGCGGTCGATCTCGCCGAGCCGTGACGGAGCGAACTCCGGCTCCGGCGCGCCCGGTCCGTGCAGCGCGGCGAGCAGGCGCACGAGCTCCAGGACGGACGTCTCCTCCTCGGTGCCGATGTTGATGACCCCGGCGTCGCGGGTGTCGCCGGCGCGCATCAGCGCGCCGACGAGGTCGCCGACGTAGACGTAGTCGCGCGTCTGCGTGCCGTCGCCGTAGATCCTGGGCCGCTCGCCCGCGCGCAGCTTGCCGCAGAAGATCGCGATCACGCCGGCCTCGCCGTGCGGATCCTGGCGCGGGCCGTAGACGTTGCCGAAGCGCAGCGCGATCGTCGACAGCCCGTAGAGGCGGGCGTAGAGGGCGAGGTACAGCTCGGCGCACTGCTTGCTCTGCCCGTAGGCGGCCATCGGCAGCGTCGCGAGCGTCTCGGGCGTCGGCAGGACGTCGGTCTCGCCGTAGATCGCGCCCCCCGTCGAGGCGAAGACGACGCGATCGGCACCGGTCCGGCGGGCGGCCTCGAGCACGTTGATCGTGCCCTCGACGTTCGTGCGCGCGTCGAACGCCGGGTCCTCGAGCGATCGGCGGACGTCGACCTGCGCGGCGAGATGGAAGACCGTCTCGGGCTGCGCGCTCGCGAAGACCTCCGCGAGCGCCGCGCCGTCGCGGATGTCGGTGCGCTCGAAGGTCGCGCCCGCCGCCAGCGCCGCCGCGACGTTCGACTCGCGACCGTTGGAGAGGTCGTCGACGATCGTGACGTCGTCGCCGCGGCCCAGCAGCGCATCGGCGAGGTGCGACCCGATGAAGCCGGCGCCGCCGGTGACGAGCGTCCGCATGCGATCGCGGAGTGTAGTGGTCCTCCCCATATCCACGGCTGCGCAGGGCTGCGTAGCTGCGGGGTAGACCACATAGGGTCTGGGAGCTGTCGCGCCGCCGCCGTGGACGCTCGTCGTTTGGCGTTCGGGGGACGCAGGGTAGGCGCGCAGGCAGGGGCCCAATCACGACCAGGAGCACGTCAACTCATGAACCTTCCGATGCGCCAGAACAAGAAGCGCGAGCAGGCGGTGGACGCCGTCGCGTCCGTTGCGAAGACCTGGTCTGAGTGGCGCCTTGGAAAGCGGGCCACGAAGTCCGTCAAGAAGGGAGCCAAGAAGGCCTCCAAGAAGGCCTCCAAGCTGTCCGGCACGACCAAGCGCACGCCACTGAAGATCGCCGGAGGTCTCGCGCTGCTGGGCGGGATCGGCGCTGCGGTCGCCAAGAAGCTCAAGTCCGGGACGGCCGAGCCGCTCTACACGCCGCCGCCACCGCCCGCGCCACCGCCGGTGCGGCCCGCTCCGCCGAGCGCACTCGCCGACGCGCCGCCCGCACCACCGACGCCCGTCGCGGTCGAGGATCTCCCCGCCGAGAAGGACGATCCGAAGCCCGCGGCGACCCCCAAGCCGCCCGCCAAGGCGAAGGCCGACGCCAAGAGCGACGACGACGCCGAGGCCAAGGCCGACGCCAAGGCCGACGCGAAGGCCGACGCCGAGGGCGACAACGACGCCGAGGCCGCCTCCGCCGACAAGAGCTAGGACGCCGCGGCGCTCTCAGCGGGTCGCGCGCCCGTCATCGCCTGGGGTGGGGCGGATCAGCCTCGCCCGCCGAGGCTGATCCACCCCACCCCTGGTCGGTCCGCGCTACAGCGCCTCGTAGATCGCGCGCAGCGCCGGCGCGACCGCGGCGGGAGCGGCGAGCTCGAGCACCCGCGCGCGGCCCGCTTCGCCGGCCTGCTCGTCGCCGAAG
>JAUYGN010000142.1 GCA_030690545.1 Solirubrobacteraceae bacterium | reverse complement strand
AGCTGCCGGAGGCGACCACCGTGCACTGGCACGGCATGCACCTGCCCGCCACGGCCGACGGCGGCCCGCACCAGCCGATCGAGCCTCGACAGACCTGGTCGCCCAGCTGGAGCGTCGACCAGCCGGCCGCGACGCTCTGGTATCACCCGCATCCGCATCGCGCGACCGCCAAGCACGTCTACCGCGGCCTCGCGGGGATGTTCATCATCGATGATCCGGCCGCCGCACGGCTCGACCTCCCGCGGACCTACGGCGTCGACGACATCCCGCTGATCGTCCAGGACAAGCGCTTCGAGGACGACGGGGAGCTGTGGTTCTCGCAGGGGACGCTCAGCCCGGTGCCACAGTTCGGCGACACCGTCCTCGTCAACGGCATCGAGCAGCCCCATCTGAGCGTCTCGAGCACCCGCGTGCGCCTGCGCCTGCTCAACGCGTCGCAGACCCGGTCCTACGACTACGGCTTCTCCGACGACCGCCGGTTCGACCTGATCGCGACCGACGGCGGCCTGCTCGCCGCGCCCGTGCGCCTGACGCGAATCCAGCTCTCGCCCGGTGAGCGGGCGGAGATCGTCGTCGAGCTCGCGTCCGGCGAGGACGTCGTGCTGCACAGCTTCAAGCCCGACCTCGGCCGGTTGGACTCCTCCGACGAGAGCCTCGCCGGCTCGCAGGACGCATTCGAGCTGCTCGAGCTGCGGGCCGCCGACGAGCTCACGGCGTCCCCGGCCGTGCCCGTGCGACTCGTTCCCCGCGCTGCTCCCGCGCCAGGCGCGATGCCGGTGACGGCCAGCACGGTCCGGCGCGTCGAGCTGGACGGCACGACCCGAATCGACGGACGCCGGATGGACATGGGCCGCGTCGACCACCTCGTCGCGATCGGCAGGCCCGAGGTCTGGGAGGTCGTCAACACGAGCCGCACCCCGCACAACTTCCACGTCCACGGCACCCAGTTCGAGGTGCTCGAGTTCGAGGGCAAGCCGCCGCCGGCCGCGCTCGAAGGCCCCAAGGACACCGTCTTCGTCAGGCCCCAGCAGACGATCCGCATCCTCACGCGGTTCGGCGCCTACCCCGATCGGACCGCGCCGTACATGTTCCACTGCCACCTCCTCGAGCACGAGGATCGCGGCATGATGGGCCAGTTCGTCGTCGTCAAGCCGGGTGAGCAGGCTGCGCTCCGGCACGAACCCCGAGCCAAGCCGGCGGCGACGACGACGGGGCGCGATGCCCCGCGCAGGCACGGCCTGGGCCGACCGCATCGAGGGTTCTGACGGCGCCCCCGGTGGGTCGGCACCGCGCGAGGATCGTCAGGGTGCCGGTGGATACCGCACGGCCGCGAGCGCGAGGCCGTGCGCGGGCGCGGTCGGCCCGGCGTCAGCGCGCGGCGCGCCGTCGAGCAGCGCGACGAAGTCCTCCAGCGTGCGCCGCCCGGTCGCGACCTCGAGCATCGTGCCGACGAGGATGCGGTTCATCGAGCGCATGAACGTGTCGGCCGTGATCCAGAACTCGAGCAGGTCCCCGTCGCGCCCCCAGTCGGCCGACAGGATCTCGCGCTCGAAGCGCGAGTGATAGGTCTCGGTCGGCGTGAACGCCGTGAAGTCATGCCTGCCGGCAAGCGCCCGCGCGCATTCGTCCAACGCCGCCGCGTCGAGCTCCCAGCCATGCCACAGCGCCCGCCGCTCGTGCCAGACCGAGCGCGCGCGGCGGTGCAGCACGCGGTAGCAGTACGTCCGCGAGATCGCGTCGTGGCGCGCGCTGAAGCCGTCCGGCGCCGGGTTGCAGTCGAGCACCGCGACGTCGCGTGGCAGCAGCGCGTTGAGCCGCAGCGGATCGACCGCCTCGTGCGCATACGAGCACACCTGCCCCCACGCGTGCACGCCCCGATCGGTGCGACCGGCGACGGTCACCGTCAGCTCACCCGCGCGCAGCACCGTCCGCAACGCCCGCTCGACCTCCTCCTGCACCGTCCGCCGCCCGGGCTGCCGCGCCCAGCCGAAGAACGCCGTGCCGTCGTACTCGAGCAGCATCCGACTCGTCACCGGAACGCATCCTTCGCACAGGAGATGCGGTGCGCCATCGCGGTGCTCACGGCCAGCAGCCTCGCACAAGTCCAGGTGAGCGCCGGCTCCAAGCAGGTGCGGCGCCTCGGAGCCAGCGCGACTCAAGGGCCGCCGTCCGAGTGGGACCAATCTCCCGCGCTTCGACTGGCTCACCCAGTTCTACGACTCATTCCGCGGCAAGCCGTTCATGTTCGGCGAGTTGGCGATGTGGGGCGGCGACAGCCGGGCTGAGCAACACAGCAGCCGCGATCTCGTCGTGTGGCTGGCATGCCCTCCAGCCCACCGTTGATATCGTCAACGGATCATCTTGATATCAACGCGGAGGCCCGATGACGCGCACGCTGATCGACATCGACGACGACGCCCTGGCCGCGGCAGCGCAGCAGCTGGGAACGAAGACGAAGGTCGAGACCGTCAATCGCGCCCTGACTGAGGTCGCCGCACGCCCGGGGCGCCTGGCGTTCCTCGATCGGATGCTGAGCGTCGAGGACGACCTCGAGGACGCCGAGGTGATGCGCGGCGCGTGGCGATGAGCTTGCATCTGGCCGACAAGTCGGCCTACGAGCAGCAGCGCCACAGCGACGCGGCCGACGAGACGCTGCGGGCGCTGGCAGCCGACGGCGCGCTGGCGATCTGCGAGATCGTCGCGCTGGAGCTGCTCTACTCGGCCCGCAGCCGCGACGACTACGAGCAACGCTGGAGCGACATGCAGTCGCTGCCGTGGCTGGCGGTCACACACGCGGTGATGACCCGCGCGCTGAGCGTCCAACGACAGCTCGCGAGCCGCGGCCAGCACCGCCTGCCGCTGCCGGACCTGATCGTCGCGGCAACCGCGACCGAGCACGACGCCACCGTCCTGCACTACGACCGGGACTTCGACCTCATCGCGTCCGTCACCGGGCAACCGACGCGCTGGGTCATCCCCCGCGGCAGCGGTCACGGCCGACGCTGATGCGTTCCTGAGCGCAACCATCAGCAGAGCCGACCGGACCCGTCCGGGCTCAACCTCCCGGGCCGCCCGCAGCGCCCCGCGCTGCGCTCACGCCGCTGGCTCGGCGCCGCCCGCCCGGCCACCGCCGGGCTGAGCGGCACGGCAGTATCGCCGCGGCGCGGATCGCGGGCGCGACGGGCGCTGAAGCCGCCCGCCCGCCGGGTTGCCCGCCGGGCTGGGCGACATCGCGCGGCAGCATCAAGCCGAGCCACAGCCCGATCGAGCCGAACGGGGCGATGCATTGCCACCGATCGCAACCTCACTGATCGCCGATATCTGTCAGTATCGGCGATCAGTGAGATTCCGGCATGGCGCGAACCGTCCGGTCTCGCCACGCGGGGGACACACCCGAACACTCAAGCGAAGGACGCGCACATGACCGACGACCGAGACGAACGCCGGCGAGCGCGCCGGTCGGCCCCTCGACGAGCGGCATGGCTGGCCGTCGTCCTGTCGCTCACGCTCTGCGCGCCCGCGAGCGCCGCGATCCTCCCAGCCGGCTCGTTCGTCTTCGACGGTCAGGTCCACGACATCGTGCGCAGCGGCGAAGACGTCTACGTCGCCGGATCGTTCACGCAGCAGCAGAAGCCAACCGGCGGCGGGCTCATCCTCGACCAGGACGGCACCGGCGAGCCCGACACCTCGCAGTTCCCGCAGGTCGCAGGCACCGTGAACGCCGTCGCGCCCGACGGCGCGGGCGGCTGGTACATCGGCGGATCGTTCACGCACGTCGCCGGAGAGCCGCGCAGCGGGCTGGCGCACATTCTCCCCGACAGCACGCTCGACCACGCCTGGAACCCCAACCCCAACGATGAGGTGCATGTCCTTGCAGTATCGGGGTCAACTATCTACGCAGCCGGATTCTTTTCACAGATCGGCGGGCAACCACGCAACGGCCTCGCCGCGCTCGACGCATCCGGCAACGCCACCGGCTGGAACCCCAACCCCAACTTCTCAGTGCGCGCTCTCGCAGTATCCGGATCAACAATCTACGCGGGCGGAGCCTTCACACAGATCGGCGGGCAACCACGTAACCGCCTCGCCGCGCTCGACGCATCCGGCAACGCCACCTCCTGGAACCCCAACCCCAACAGCGGCGTGGGCGCGCTTGCGGTGTCCGGATCAACCGTCTACGCAAGCGGAGTCTTCACACAGATCGGCGGTCAGCCACGTAACCGCCTCGCGGCACTCGACGCATCCGGCAACGCCACCCCCTGGAACCCCAACCCGAACGCTGATATGTCCGGTCTTGCAGTGTCCGGAACAACCATCTACGCAAGCGGAGTCTTCACACAGATCGGAGGTCAGCCACGTAACCGCCTCGCGGCACTCGACGCATCCGGCAACGCCACCCCCTGGAACCCCAACCCCAACGGCACCGACGTGTATGCGCTTGCCGTGTCCGGATCAACCGTGTACGCCGGTGGGGACTTCACACAGATCGGCGGGCAAGCACGCAGCGGCCTCGCGGCACTCGAAGCATCCGGCAACGCCACCCCCTGGAACCCAGACCCCAACGCCAACGTGTACGCGCTTGTGACGTCTGGATCAACCATCTACGCAGGCGGAGACTTCCGGGGAGCGGGAACGCCGGTTGCAACGGTGCGCGGCCTGGCCAAGCTCAACGCGGCAGGCGACCTCAACACCGCTTGGAACCCCATGCCGGACGATGCCGTGTTCCGCCTCGCGATGTCGGGCTCAACCGTCTATGCGAGCGGAGACTTCACAGAGATCGGTGGACAACTACGCAACCGCCTTGCCGCACTCGACGCATCCGGCAACGCCACCACCTGGAACCCCAACCCAAACAGCTTCGTGGGCGCGCTAGCGGTATCCGGATCAACCATCTACGCAGGCGGAGGCTTCTCACAGATCGGTGGGCAACCACGCACCTACCTCGCCGCGCTCGACGCATCCGGCAACGCCACCAGCTGGAACCCCAACCCTGACGGGGGGGTGCTTGCGCTTGCGGTGTCCGGATCGACCATCTACGCAGGCGGAGGCTTCTCGCAGATCGGCGGGCAACCACGCACCTACCTTGCTGCGCTCGACGCATCCGGCAACGCCACCACCTGGAACCCCAACGCCAACAACGAGGTAGGTGCTCTCGCGGTGTCCGGATCGACCATCTACGCAGGCGGAGGCTTCACGCAGATCGACGGGCAACCACGCACCTACCTCGCCGCGCTCGACGCATCCGGCAACGCCACCGGCTGGAACCCCAACCCCAACTTCTCAGTGCGCGCTCTCGCGGTATCTGGATCCACCATCTACGCAGCGGGATTCTTCTCGCAGATCGGCGGGCAACCACGTAACTACCTCGCCGCGCTCGACGCATCCGGCAACCCCGCCAGCTGGAATCCCAACCCCAACGGCAGCGTGTATGCGCTCGCGGTGTCTGGATCGACCGTCTACGCAGGCGGGACGTTCAACGCCATCGACGGTCGCGTGACCGGTCCGTTCGCTGTCCTCACCGACGACACCGCACCGCCCGGCGACACGACCCCACCCTCGATCACGATCACCACCCCAACCGAAGGGCAGCGCTTCACGCAGGGCCAGTCGGTCGCGTCGGCGTTCACGTGCAACGACAATCCCGGCGGATCGGGCGTGCAGACCTGCGACGGACCGGCGACCGTCGACACGTCGACAGTTGGTGCGCGTCAGTTCACGGTCACCGCATCCGATCACGCGGGCAACACGGCGAGCACGACCGTCAACTACGTCGTCGACAGCCCGCCCGTCTCGCCACCACCACCGGTTCCACCACCGGTTCCACCGCCGGTCGTGCCGCCACCGGTCCCGCCCGCTCCTCCGCCGCCCGGACCGCCAGCACCGCCGCCCGCACCGCCGCCGGGACCGCCGCCGCCCGGTGGTACCGGCACGGTCGACAGGACGCCACCGACCGCGAGGCTGTCCGGCGCGACGATCCAGAAGCTCGCCAGGACGATCAGCGTCACGATCGCCTGCACGAGCGAGCCCTGCACCGCCAGGGCGACCGCAACGGTCCGCACGCCGCGGAT
>JAUYGN010000139.1 GCA_030690545.1 Solirubrobacteraceae bacterium | reverse complement strand
GATCGCCCGCTGGACATGACGGAAGGAGTTCAGGTTCTTCACCTCCGCCCGCACACCGAGCTTTGTGGCGCCGGCGCGGCGGACCGACACGTTGGCGTCGCAGCGCAGACTGCCCTTCTCCATGTTGCCGTCGTTGACCCCGATGGCGACGAGGATGGCGCGCAGCCGGCTGAAGAACTCCCCCGCGTCGGCAGCCGACCTGAGATCCGGATGGCTGACGATCTCGATGAGCGGCACGCCGCTGCGGTTGAAGTCGAGGCGGGTCGATCGGTCGGAGTCGTCGAAGCCCTCGTGCAGCGACTTGCCGGCGTCCTCTTCGAGATGGACGCGCATGATGCCGACGCGCCGCGTCTCGCCACGCGCCTCGAACTCGAGTGCGCCGCCGGTGGCGAGCGGACGATCGTGCTGCGAAATCTGGTAGCCCTTGGGCAGGTCGGGATAGAAGTAGTTCTTGCGATGGAAGATCGAGCGCGGCGCGAGCGCGGAGCCGAGCGCGAGGCCGATCATCAGCCCGAAGTGGATCGCCTGCGCGTTGGCGCGCGGCAGCGTTCCCGGCAGGCCGAGGCAGACCGGGCAGGTGCGCGTGTTCGGCGGCTCGCCGAAGGACAGCGCACAGCCGCAGAACATCTTCGTCGCCGTCGACAGCTGGACGTGGATCTCCAGGCCGATGACGGGCTCGAACTCCGCGCTCATCCGCCGTCGCTCCTCGCACCGGCGGCGTCGAAGCCGATCGCCTGCTCGAGCGCGAACGCCGCCTCGAGCACGCGGTTCTCGCTGAACGCCGGGCCGCAGAGCTGAAAGCCCGTCGGCAGGCCGGCGCTCAGTCCGTTGGGGATCGAGATCGCGGGGATCCCGGCCAGCGACATCGGCACCGTGCAGTAGTCGTTGAGGTACATCGAGAGCGGATCGGCGGTCTTCGCGCCGAGCTCGAAGGCGACCGACGGCGACGTCGGCGTGACGACGAAGTCAAAGCGCTCGAACGCGCTCGCGAAGTCCTCGGCGATCTTCGTGCGCACGCGCTGCGCGCGGCCGTAGTAGGCGTCGTAGTAGCCGCTGGACAGCGAGTACGTGCCGAGCATGATGCGCCGCTTGACCTCGGGGCCGAAGCCCGCGCTGCGGGTCTGCGTGTACATCCCGACGAGGCCGCCGTCCTCGACGCGCGCGCCGTAGCGCACGCCGTCGTAGCGGGCGAGGTTCGAGGACGCCTCGGCCGGCGCGAGGACGTAGTAGGCGCTCAGCGCATGGGGAGCGTGCGGCAGGCGGCAGGTCTCGACCGTCGCGCCGAGCGACTCGGCGAGCTTCAGCGTCGCGCCGAAGGCATCGAGCACGCCGGGCTCGATGCCGACGCCGGCGCCGGAGAGCTCCTCCGGAACGCCGAGCCGGATCCCGGCGAGCGAGTCCGAGCGCGGCAGCGCGATCTCGCCGGGAAAGCCGATCGACGTCGAGTCGCGCTCGTCCTGGCCGACCATGTGCGCCAGCAGCAGCGCGGCGTCGGTGACGTCGCGCGTGAGCGGCCCCGCCTGATCCAGCGACGAGGCGAAGGCGATCATCCCGTAGCGGCTGACGGTGCCGTAGGTCGGCTTCAGGCCGACGATCCCGCACAGCGCTGCGGGCTGGCGGATCGAGCCGCCGGTGTCGGTGCCGAGCGCCCACGGCGCGCTGCCGGCCGCGACCGCCGCCGCGCTGCCGCCGCTCGAGCCGCCCGGCACGCGCGTGCGGTCCCACGGGTTGAGGACCGGTCCGAAGGCGGAGTTCTCGTTCGAGGAGCCCATCGCGAACTCGTCCTGGTTGGTCTTGCCCAACAGCGGCGCGCCGGCGGCGGCGAGTCGGGCGACGACCGACGCGGTGTACGGCGGCCGGTATCCCTCGAGGATCCTCGAGCCGGCCTGGCTCGGAACGCCGGCGGTGCAGAAGAGGTCCTTGACGGCAAGCGGCACGCCGCCAAGCGGTGCGCCCGCCGGCGCCTCGGGCGCCTGCGCCTCGTCGGCGACCCACAGGTACGCGTTGAGCTCGTCGGCGGCGGCTGCGGCGCGATAGGCCTGAAACAGCTCGGCGGGACTCAGCTCGCCCCGCTGCACCGCTCGCGCGGCGGCCGCCGCGCTCAGCAGCGTGACGTCGGTCGCGCTCATCGCGCGAGCCTGCGCCGACGGCGCCCGCCGGACGCCGGGGTCAGACGATGACGGCCTGTCATGACGGGTCCGCGCCGGCCTGCGGACTCGGCACCAGGAAGCCGCCGTCGGCGACCGCAGGGGCGTTCGCGAGCGCGACGGCGGGCGCCAGCGACGGCTCGACGACATCGCTGCGCAAGGCGTTCGAGACCTCGACGACATGGGTCGTCGGCAAGACCCCGTCGAGATCGAGCTCGCCGATCTTCTCGATGTGGCCGAGCACCGCCGACAGCTCCTCGCTCATCCGGCCGACCTCGTCGTCGGTCAGCTCCAGACGGGCGAGGCGGGCGACGTGCAGCACCTGTTCGCGATCGATCATCGACGTCGATTCTAGGTGCGACGCCCGGGCCCCGCCGGTGAGAGGGCTTTCAGGCCGCTCCGCTGGGCATCTCATCCATCTCGCGTCGTTGTCTCGCGCGCCGGATCGCGGGCGGGCGGGGCCGGGCGGGTAGCGCCGCGGACCGCGAGCACGCGTTCGGTCTGGCGCAGCGAGATCGCGCTGCCGGTGCGCTCGTCGCGCAGCGAGCGCCATGCGCCGGCGAGGATGACCACGAGCAATCCGACCCCGAGGTAGGCGCCGAGGTCGACGCTGACGAGCGCGTTCGGACCGGGCTCGTTGATCCCGACGCGGTACAGCAGGTAGACGAAGGTCAGGCAGCCGACGCCGACGGTGATCGTCGCCGCCGAGGTCGCCATCGAGACGGCGCGGGCGCTCAGCGTCATCACGACGAGCGTCAGCGCGAGCGCGATCGTCGCGACGATCAGCAGGCGGCCGATCGTCAGCGTCGACCAGCCCGAGCGGCCGCCGAACCAGTCGAGGAACAACACGACCGCCAGGCCCGCCGCGCCGACCGCGACGAGCAGCTCACCGCTGCGCAGGCGCCGCAGGTCCATCAGCTCGCCGCCCGGCGCTGGATCCGCGCCGCCAGCAGCGTGTTGCGCAGCAGGAAGGCGATCGTCATCGGCCCGACGCCGCCGGGCACGGGCGTGATCGCCGCGGCGACCTCCTTGACGGCGTCGAAGTCGACGTCGCCGCAGAGGCCGTCCTCGGCGCGGTTCATCCCGACGTCGATGACGATCGCGCCGGGCTTGACCCAGTCGGCCTTGACCATCCGCGCGCGGCCGACGGCGGCGATCAGCACGTCGGCGCGGCGGCAGACGCCCGCCAGGTCGCGCGTGCGCGAGTGGCACGTCGTGACCGTCGCGTCGGCGCCGAGCAGCAGCTGCGCCATCGGCTTGCCGAACAGGTTCGAGCGCCCGATCACGACGGCCTCGGCGCCCTCGAGCTGCGCGCCCGCGGCGTCGAGCAGCGTCATGACGCCCGACGGCGTGCACGGTCGCAGCCCCTCGCGGCCGAGCGCAAGCAGCCCGGCGCTGATCGGGGTCAGCCCGTCGACGTCCTTGCGCGGGTCGATCATCCCGGTCAGCTCGACGCCGTCGAGCCCCTCGGGGACCGGCAGCTGCAGCAGGATGCCGCTGACCTGCGGATCGATGTTCAGGCGCTCGATCAGCGCGACGACCTCGGCGCGCGGGGCATCGACCGGCAGCGGGAAGTTGAAGCCCTGCATGCCGACCTCCTTACAGGCCTTCTGCTTGCCCGCGACGTAGACCGCCGACCCCGGGTCGTCGCCGACGAGGATCGTCGCGAGACCCGGGCGCGCGCCGTCGAACTCGTCGCCGAAGGCCGCCACGTCGCGGGCGACGCCGATCCGGACGCGCCCGGCGATCGCCTTTCCGTCGATGATCTCTGCCGGCATGCGGGATCCTCTGTATCAGAGCTTCGTGAGCGGGGCGTACTCGGCCATCAGCTTGCGCTCGCTGCCGTCGCCGGCGAAGCGCACGACGACGATCCCGCCGGCTTCGACGGCAGTCACGACGCCGGCGCCGAACGCCGCGTGCGAGACGTCGTCGCCGAGCCCGAACGACGACGGGGCCGGCTGCGCTTCGGTGCGCGCGCTCGACGACGCCCATGAACCGGGCCGCTGCGCCGCGACGCCCGGGCGCAATCGCGGGACGTCGGCGCGATCGGTGAGCTCGTGCGGGATCTCGTCGAGAAAGCGCGAGCGCAGCCCGTACTGCGTCGCGCCGAACACCGCGCGGCGCCGCGCGCTCGTCAGGTAGAGGGCGCGCATCGCCCGGGTGACGCCGACGTAGGCCAGCCGGCGCTCCTCCTCGAGGCCGCCCTCGTCCAGCGCGCGCGAGTGCGGGAAGACGCCCTCCTCCATCCCGGCGATGAAGACGGTCGGGTACTCCAGGCCCTTGGCGTTGTGGATCGTCATCAGCGTGACGAGGCCCTCGTCATCGGTCCGCGTATCGGCGTCGGCGACGAGCGCGACGCCCTGCAGGAAGACGTCGAGCGTGCCCTCGCCCTCCTCCGCGCTGGCGTCGAACTCGCGCGCCACCTCGACGAGCTCGGCGAGGTTCTCCTCGCGGCCCTGCGCCTCGATCGTGCGCTCGGCCTGCAGCGCGTCGACGTAGCCGACGTCGTGCAGCAGCGACTCGAGCAGGTCGCCGATCGGGACGCGCTGCTCGACGCGCTCGCGCAGCGCCCCCATCGTCTCCATGAAGCGCGTCAGCGCGCGCACCGCTGCGGTGCCGAGCCCGGGCACGGCGCTCGGGTCCGCGGCCGCCTCCCAGATGCTGATCCGCATCGCGTCGGCGAACGCGATCACGCGCCCGAGCGAGGTCTGTCCGATCCCGCGTCGCGGCGAGTTGACGATCCGCTGGAAGGAGACGACGTCCTGCGGGTTGCCGAGCACGGTCAGGTAGGCGATCGCGTCCTTGATCTCGGCGCGCTCGTAGAACTTCGTCCCGCCGATCACCTGGTAGGCGATGTCGCGCCGCACGAGCGTGTCCTCGATCACGCGCGACTGCGCGTTCGTGCGGTAGAAGACCGCGATCTCGGCGCGGCTCGCGCCCTCGTCGACGAGCCGCTCGATCTCCCCCACGACGTAGCGCGCCTCGGCGTGCTCGTCGTCGAGCTCGCGGATGCGGATCGGCTCGCCGTCGCCGAGCTCGGTCCACAGCGATTTCGGCTTCTGCTCGCGGTTCTGCGCGATGACGGCGTTGGCGGCGCTGAGGATCGTCTGCGTCGAGCGGTAGTTCTGCTCGAGCTTGATGACGTGCGCGTCGGGGAATGTGTCCTCGAACGAGAGGATGTTTTGGATGTCCGCGCCGCGGAAGCCGTAGATCGAGTTGTGGGTCAGCAACCCCTCGGCAATGAAGTTGTGCGTCGCCTCGACGTTGATGTCGTAGACCGGCGCGTCGAGCTCGACACGCTCGACCTGCGTGACGGTGTCGTAGCCGCCGTGCTCGTCGAACATGACCATGCCTGGGCGTACGGAGCCGGCCGTCGTGAACGGCAGCGAATTGCCCTGACGCAGGCCATCGTTGCGCCCGAGGCGCGCGACGGAGTGCAGCGTGACGTTGAGCACCGAGCCGATCCGGTCGGCGATCTCGAGCATTCGGCCGGCGTCCGCGAAGCACGACTCGTAGCGCCAGCCTGCGGAACCAGTACGCGCCGGGCGAGCGGACAGCCCAATGCTCTCGAGCGCGGCGCGGCCCTCGTCGTCGTCCCCGAACAGGCTCAGGCGGTGCATCGGCGTCTTGCCGCGGTGGTCACCGCAGAGGCACGCGACGAGCCGTCTCCTGCGCCCGGCCGCGGTCTGCGGCACGTGATGCGGCCGCGTCCAGAGCATGCCCTCGTCCTCGAGCAACGCGACACCGCCGGCCTCGCTGTCGGCTCCCGCGAAGACCTCGTCGATGAGCGCCTGGTTCCCGACGAGGCTGTTGCTCGACGGGGTGCGCCGCGCGTAGAACGGGAGCGTCGGAAGGCCGTAGCGCAGCGAGTGCAGCGCCTCGGCGACGCGCGCCTGCGCATCGGTCTTGTGCGTGGAGAGCGCCCAGGTACCGTCGGCGCCTTCGCCCACGGAGCGCATCGTGAATCCCATCACGGGCTTGGCCTGACCGCGTGTGTAGGTTCGCGACGTGCCGACACGGAATCCCTTGCCGGCCTTGTGCATGAGGTACGTCATGTGGATCTGCGGGCTCGCGCCGACCTTGTAGCCGGCGAAATGCACATGCTCGGGCGTCGACACGAGCCGTCGTCCGCTCGCCATCGTGATCGCGACGCCCGTCCGCCGGTTCGTGCTCTCGAAGGCCGCCGACACGCGAGCCGGCCGGAGGTCGCCGCTGCCGTAGCAGGACAGCACCTCGTCTCCGGCGTGGACGTCCTCGATCGCTCGCAGGCTGCCGTCGGCCATCGTCACGCGCGTGCCGGCGACGAGGCACTGCGCGTCGTCGCCGACGACGGCGAGGTTGCGGTGCTCGCTGGAGAGCAGCTGCAGCCAGCGGTACTGGACGGCGTTCGTGTCCTGGTACTCGTCGACGAGGACGTGGCGGAACGCCGTCGCGTAGCGGTCGCGGACCTCCTGGAAGAGCTGCAGGACGTTGACGGCGTTGACGAGCAGATCGTCGAAGTCCATCGCGTTCATGCGATGCAGCTCGCGCTCGTACTCGCGGTAGGCGTCGGCGACCGTCTGCTCGAAGTACGAGCCGACGAGCTGCCCGTAGGCCTCGGCGTCGCGCAGCTTGTTCTTCGCGTCGGAGATCTGGTGGTGGACGGCGCCGGGCGTGTAGCGCTTCGTGTCGACGCCGAGCTCGTCGAGGCAGCGCTTGACCAGGCGCCGCGCGTCGGCCTGGTCGTAGATCGTGAACTGGCGCGTGTAGCCGAGCCGCTGCGCCTCGGCGCGCAGCATCCGCGCGCAGGCGGCGTGGAACGTCATCACCCACATCGCGCGCGTGCGGCGACCGAGCAGCAGCTCGACGCGCTCGCGCATCTCCTGCGCGGCCTTGTTCGTGAACGTGATCGCGAGGATCTCGTTCGCGCGCGCCATGCCGGTGCCCTCCAGATAGGCGATCCGGTGCGTCAGCACCCGCGTCTTGCCGGTCCCGGCACCGGCGAGGATCAGCAGTGGCCCCTCGCCATGCGTGACGGCGTCGCGCTGCGGGGGGTTGAGCCCCGCGAGGAGCTCGTCGATTCGGTCCGTTGCGGCGGCGTCGGGCATCCGCCTTGAGCATAGGCCGGGAGCCGGAGGGCGCGGTCTGGCCCGACCACGTCGAGCCTATACTCGACGCTCGCTCAGAGGGGAGGCGCATCTCGTGTCGCGCACGATCATGACCGCGACGATCGTCGCGTTGCTACTGGCATGCACGCTGGGAACCGCCAGCGCCGGCGCCGCGTCCCCGTGCGCACGGGCCTCGACGCCTCCGACGTCGTCGACGCTCACGCAGGCGTCCGTCTCGATCCTCTGCCTCGTCAACCGGGAGCGCCGCAGCCGGGGCTTGCGGAGCGTCCGTACGTCGCGCGCGCTTACGTCGGCCGCGCGCGCCCATACGCGCGACATGATCGTGCGCGGGTTCTTCGCGCACGTCGACCCCGACGGCGTGACGCCGCGACGGCGCGCCGCGCGGGCGGGATACGCGGGCGGCGCGGCGAAAGCGCTCATCGAGGAGGCGCTCGCGTTCGGCACGGCGCAGCTGTCGACCCCGCGGCGGCTCGTGCGCATGCTGATGGCCGACCCGCATCACCGGCGGACGCTGCTCGGGCGGCACTGGCGCCATATCGGGATCGGCATCGCGATCGGCGCGCCCGGTCTTGACGTGCCGGGCCGCGGCGCAACGCTGACGCTCAACTTCGGCCGCCCCTGACGCGGGCACGACCGGCTGTGAGCGTCGGACTCTGCGACGAGGTCCGCGCGACATGCGCGCAGATCGCCGCCGGCGCGCGGTCGGTCGACATCGACCTCGAGGCACTCGGGCACGTCGAGCCGGAGCCGCCGCCCGCGCTGGACCCCCTCCGCCACTACGTCGACGGCTCACCGGCCGCGGTCGCCTCGTACTTCCTCGCGCTGGATGCCGTGAACTTCGGCTCGGGCTGGTTTCCGACGCTGCGCAAGCGCAGCGGCTCGTCGGGCTACTTCACGGTCGCCTGGGCGATCGCCGATCGGTTCCGCGCGCACGGCCCGTGGACGAACGCGCAGCTGCGCGCGATGCGCACCGACGAGATCGCCGACACGCTCGGCCAGCGACGCGATCATGAGCTGATGGCGCTCTACGCGCAGGCACTGCGCGCGCTCGGACGGTTTCTCGGCGAGCGCGACGCGCTCGCCGTCGTGCGCGCCGCCCGCGGATCGGCGCAGGCTCTCGCCGCGCAGCTCGCCAGCGGGATGGCGCTGTTCGCCGACCGCGGCTTCTACAAGCGCGCGCAGATCGTCCCGGCGAACCTCGCGCTGGCGAGGGTCGCGCGCTTCAAGGACCTGCGATCCCTGACGATCTTCGCCGACAACCTCGTCCCGCACGTGCTGCGCTGCGATGGCGTGCTGCGCTACGACGAGGATCTGGCAACCCACATCGACGCCGGACGTCTCCTGCCGGCCGGCGCCCGGGAGCGCGAGATCCGCGCCTGCGCGGTGCACGCCTGCGAGCTCATCGCCCGGCGCGTCGGGGTCAGCGAGCACGAGCTCGACAACTGGCTGTGGAGCCGCGGACAGGCGCCGCAGTACAAGGCGCATCCGCGTCACCGGACGCGCACCGTCTACTACTAGGTCGCGTCGCCGATGATCGTCAGCCCCCGGCGGGACTCGGACCCTGCGCGGGCCGCAGCGGATGCACGTCGGCGACCGCGTCGCGCTCGTCGCCCGACAGCTGGGCGACCTCGCGCTCGAGCTCCACGATCCGCGCCGACAGGCGGCTGATCGCGTCGGCGATCGGATCAGGAAGGTGGATCCAATCGGTGTCCGGGCCCTCGATGCGCTTGCCCTCGACCCGCACCGGGTGGCCGGGGTTGCCGACGACGGTCGTGTTCGGCGGCACGTCGTGGATGACGACCGAGTTGGCGCCGATCTTCGCGCCGTGCCCGACGGTGATCGCGCCGAGCAGCTTGGCGCCCGCGCCGACGGTCACGTTGTCCTCGAGCGTCGGATGGCGCTTGCCGGTCTGAAAGCCCGTCCCGCCGAGCGTGACGCCCTGGTACAGCGTGACGTCGTCGCCGATCCGCGCCGTCTCTCCGATCACGACGCCCGCGCCATGGTCGATGAAGAAGCCCTGACCGATCCGCGCCGCCGGGTGGATCTCGATGCCCGTCCAGGTACGCGAGACCATCGACAGCGTGCGCGGCAGCAGCGGAATGCCGGCGCTGTGCAGGCCGTGCGCGACGCGATGCGCGAGCACCGCCTGCACGCCTGGCCAGGTCGTCAGGATCTCGCCGCTGCCGGCGCCCCGCGCCGCGGGATCACGCGCGTGCGCCGCGGCGACGTCGCGGCGAACCTCGCCGATGACGCGCGCCAGGGTGCCAAGGCCGAGCATGCCCGCAAGCGTACTGCGGCGGCGCGTCAGGCTCGCGAGCGACGCCCGCGCGCCGGGCGGTCGCGCCGGGCGGTCG
>JAUYGN010000130.1 GCA_030690545.1 Solirubrobacteraceae bacterium | reverse complement strand
GGGGCTGGCGGTCGGCGCGCGGCGGGCCGGCCGCGCGGCGCTCGCGTATCCGGTCGAGGTCCCGGTCGAGCGCGTCGCGCACGCGATCGTCGACGCCTACGTCGCGCTCGGCGAGCTGCGCCCGCAGGCCGCTCGCTCGCTCGCCGCCCAGGCGCGCAGCTCGGGCTTCGTGCGGATCTTCCTGGCGGACGGCGACGCGCAGGAGAGCGAGCGCTTCGCGGTCGCGCTCGAGCAGGCGCTCGGACCGCCCGGCGCGGGCGGCTGGTGGATCTCGCGCCGGGTGTCCGTCCCGGATGCGCTCGCGCGGCCGCGTTGGCGCCAGGCGCTCGCGGGGCGCGCGCAGCTCGACGAGCTGTGGATCGGCGTGCCGCGGGACCTCGGTCGCCGCCGCGAGCGGCGGGCCGCCTATCGGGCCGCGTGGGAGCGCTGGTTCGGCCCGTCGTCGATGCGGCGCGATGAGGCGGGGCTCGTGCTGGCCGCGCAGGACTCCGGCTACGACGCGCGCATGCGCGATCTCTGGGTGTAGATCTCGCCGGCAGGGCGCCGCGTGCCGACGCTACGCGCCCGGATGTCGCACGCGATCGGCGGAGGATGCGGGAAGCGCCGGGCCCGCGCGACCGCGAACGTCTGTTCGCCCTCCTACAATGGACCGGTGGCCAAGCACGATCGGATCGTCGTCTCGGGGGCGCGCGAGCACAACCTCAAGGACATCAGCCTCGAGCTGCCGCGTGACGCGCTCGTCGTCATCACCGGGCTGTCGGGGTCGGGCAAGTCGTCGCTCGCCTTCGACACGATCTACGCCGAGGGTCAGCGCCGCTACGTCGAGTCGCTGAGCGCCTACGCGCGCCAGTTCCTCGGGCAGATGGACAAGCCCGACGTCGATTCGATCGAGGGCTTGTCGCCGGCGATCTCGATCGACCAGAAGACGACCTCGCGCAACCCGCGTTCGACGGTCGGCACGGTGACGGAGATCTACGACTACCTGCGCCTGCTGTGGTCGCGGATCGGCAAGCCGCACTGCCACGTCTGCGGCGCGCCGATCGAGGGCCAGTCGGTCGAGCAGATCGTCGATCAGGTCATGGAGTTCGACGAGGGCACGCGCTTCATGGTGCTCGCGCCGATCGTGCGCGGGCGCAAGGGCGAGTACGGCAAGCTCTTGCAGGAGCTGCGCGCCGACGGCTACACGCGGGCGAAGATCGACGGCGAGCTGCGGATGCTCGACGATCCGATCGAGCTCGACAAGAAGTTCAAGCACGACATCTCGGTCGTCGTCGACCGGCTGATCATGCGCCACGACGTGCGCAAGCGGCTGGCCGACTCGATCGAGACGGCGTCAGGGCTGGCCGACGCGATCGTCGAGGTCGAGCTGCTCGGCGCGCCGGGCCGGCCGGATGACGGCCAGGCATCGCCGGACGCGGGCTCCGATGCCCCCCGGAGCGCTCCCACCGTCCTGACCTTCAGTGAGCGCTTCGCATGCCTGAAGTGCGGCACCTCGATGCCCGAGCTCGAGCCGCGGATGTTCTCCTTCAACTCGCCGCACGGCGCCTGCGAGCGCTGCACCGGTCTCGGCTCGCAGCGCGAGATCGACCCTGAGCTGATCGTGCCCGACCCGTCGCTGTCGATCGCCGACGGCGCGCTCGCGCCGTGGGCCAACAGCTCGTCGAACTACTACGAGCAGATCACCGAGGCGATCGCCGAGCGCTACGCGGTCGATCTCGAGGCGCCCTGGCAGGAGCTCTCCGAGGACGACCGCCAGCTGTTCCTGTACGGCACGAACGGCGAGCCGGTGCAGGTGACGTACCGCAACCGCTACGGTCGCCGGCGCTCCTACCAGACGCGCTTCGAGGGGATCATCCCGAACCTCGAGCGCCGCTACCGCGAGACGGACTCGGAGTTCTCGCGCGAGAAGATCGAGGAGTACATGAGCGTGCGGCCGTGTCCGGCCTGCGGCGGCGCGCGGCTGCGGCCCGAGTCGCGCGCGGTGCTCGTGGCGGGCATGGCGATCCACGAGTACACGCGGCTCAGCGTGCGCGCGGCGCTGGCATGGCTGGACGAGGTGCAGCTCAGCGAGACCGAGCGCCACATCGCGCGGCTGATCCTGCGCGAGATCGAGGAGCGGCTGAACTTCCTCGAGAACGTCGGCATCGGCTATCTCTCGATGGAGCGCGCCGCCGCGACGCTGAGCGGCGGCGAGGCGCAGCGGATCCGCCTCGCGACGCAGATCGGCTCGTCGCTCGTCGGCGTGCTCTACATCCTCGACGAGCCGTCGATCGGCCTGCACCAGCGCGACAACGCGAAGCTGATCAGCACGCTCGAGCGGCTGCGCGACCTCGGCAACACGGTGATCGTCGTCGAGCACGACGAGCAGACGATGCGCGCCGCCGACCACGTCGTCGACATCGGGCCGGGCGCCGGCGAGCACGGCGGCGAGATCGTCGCGCAGGGCACGGCGGCCGACATCGAGCGCGTGCCGGCGTCGCTGACCGGACAGTTCCTGGCGGGCACGCGCGTGATCGACATCCCGTCCAAGCGGCGCACGCCCTCGGGCCACGTCGAGATCCGCGGCGCGGCGGCGAACAACCTCAAGGCGATCGACGTGAAGGTGCCGCTGGGGGTGCTGACGGCCGTCACGGGCGTCAGCGGCTCGGGCAAGTCGACGCTCGTCAACGAGGTGCTCTACAAGGCCGTCGGCAATCGCCTGCACCGGGCGCGCACGAAGCCCGGTCGCCACACGGCGATCCTCGGCCTCGGCCAGCTCGACAAGATCATCCAGGTCGACCAGTCGCCGATCGGGCGCACGCCGCGCTCCAACCCGGCGACGTACACGGGCCTGTTCGACGTCATCCGCGACCTGTTCTCCAAGACGCAGGAGGCGAAGGTCCGCGGCTACAAGCCCGGGCGCTTCTCGTTCAACGTCAAGGGCGGGCGCTGCGAGGTCTGCCGCGGCGACGGCCAGATCAAGATCGAGATGCACTTCCTGCCCGACGTCTACGTGCCCTGCGAGCAGTGCCACGGCAAGCGCTACAACCGCGAGACGCTCGACGTCCACTTCAAGGGCCGCACGATCGCCGACGTGCTCGACATGCCCGTCGAGGAGGCGCTGCAGTTCTTCGAGCACATCCCGAAGATCCGCCGCCGGCTGGAGACGCTGTCGGCCGTCGGCCTCGGCTACATCCGCCTCGGCCAGCCGGCGACGACGCTGTCGGGCGGCGAGGCGCAGCGCGTCAAGCTCGCCACGGAGCTGTCGAAGGTCGCGACCGGCCGCACGCTGTACATCCTCGACGAGCCGACGACGGGGCTGCACTTCGCCGACGTCCAGCGCCTGCTCGAGGTGCTGCACCGGCTCGTCGAGCAGGGCAACAGCGTCGTCGTCATCGAGCACAACCTCGACGTGATCAAGACCGCCGACCGCCTGATCGACATGGGACCCGAGGGTGGGGAGGAGGGCGGCGAGCTGATCGCCGCCGGCACGCCCGAGGACGTCGCCGGGACGCCCCGCTCGTATACGGGCGCGTTCCTGCTCGAGGCCGGGGTCGTCGCAGCGGCGCCGAAGGCCAAGCGCGGCCGCAGGCGGGCGAAGCACGTGGCAGCGCCGGCCTGATCGGTTGCGCGCCGCTGGGCCACTCCAAGGCTGCATGGCGCCGATTGGGCGGATATAGCCCAATCGGCGCCATGCGGGTGTGGCCGCGGCTTCGCTGGACGACTTGACGTCGTCGAGCGGGGGTGGAGAGCGCTCGTGCTAGCGTCGAGGTGCGCTCTCGCAGGAGAGTGCCCGGACGAGGTAGCGCCGTACCCGGAGTGACGACGGCGCCCCCGAGGAGCGAACGATGGCATGGGTCTTTCTGGTGGGCGCAGGTCTGCTCGAGGTCGTCTGGGCGGTCGCGCTGAAGCGATCGGACGGGTTGTCGCGGGTCCTCGAGACGGGCGTCTTCGCGATCGCGCTCGTCGCGAGCATGCTGCTGCTCGCACGCGCGCTGCGCGAGCTGCCGGTCGGCACCGGCTACGCGGTCTGGACCGGCATCGGCGCCGTCGGCACCGCGATCGTCGGCGTCGTGCTGCTCGGAGAGTCCTCCGAGCCGGCGCGGCTGCTGAGCGTCGCGCTGGTGGCGGCCGGCATCGTCGGGCTCGCGCTGACCGCCTGAGCCAGGGCGGTCAGGAGCGACCGGGGCCGGTCAGGCGCCGCACGCCGTCGGCGGTGCGGACGAAGACCTGCCAGGCGTAGTAGGACCGGAAGGCGCGCTCGTCGGCGCGCATCCGCGCCGCGTAGCGGCGGATCGCCCGCACGTAGGACATCGAGCGGTTGTAGGCGAACAGCGCGCGGTCCATGTTCCCCGGCGCCCCCGAGCTGCGCAGGTAGTTGGCGGCCGCGAGGATCGCGTCGCGCGGAGCGTCGATGTCGCCGCCCATGCCGTACTGGCGCCAGGTCGACGGCAGGAACTGCATCGGCCCGCGCGCGCCCGCCTCGCTCGCGCTGCGGACGCGGCCGAACGCCGACTCGACGAAGTTGATCGAGGCGAGCACCGACCAGTGCACGCCGAAGCGCCGCTGCGCCGCGTCGTAGTGGCGGCGCAGATCGGCGGCCGGCGCGGCGGTCGCGACGCGCAGGCGCGGCAGGCGCCCCGGCGAGCGCGGGATCGCCCCGAGATGGCGCATCGCGCGCACCGCGTCGCGCGCCTCGCCGAGCACGTCGCGCGGCATCCGCGCCAGCGCCGCGTCGCCGAGCGTGCCGCTCTTCGCCATCAGCCGCAGCATCCGCTGCTGATGCAGCGCCAAATGGGTGACGTCGCGCGGCACGGCGGCGGACGGGTTCCAGCGCTGCACCGCGGCGCGCAGCTGCCGGGTCGTCGCCGTCAGCGTCTCCGCCAGGCGGCCGGGGCCGCGCGGCAGCGCGACCCGCGGCGCGGGCAGCGCGTCGACCTGCTGTGTGGCCGAGACGTGCCACGTGCCGTCGTCGGCCCGGCGCTCCTGCGCGACCGCGACCGTCACGCCGGCGACGGCGCCCACGAGGAGCAGGATGCCGAGCACACGTCGCACCGGCTCAGGAGGCTAGGCGTCCCGCCCGACGAACGCGCCACTTGCCCGCGGGGGCGGACGGCGTAGCCTGCTGAGCGATGCACGAGCTCGCGCGCCAGGCCAAGCTCTGGCTGCAGAAGTGGCGCTGGTATCAGCGCAACGCGCTGCCCGCCAACCGCGCCCGGATCCACTGGCAGCTGATGCGCCGCGAGGCGTTCGCCCGCTGGCCGCTGCACGGCAACGTCCGCGAGGCGCTCGCCGACGGACGGCTCGAGGTCGGCGCGAACACCGTCTTCGAGCCCGACGTCTGGATCACGGTCGGCGACGATGCGACGGTCCGGATCGGCGACGGGACGTTCCTGAACGTCGCCGTGATGGTGGCCGCGACGCAGCTCGTCGAGATCGGCTCGCACTGCATGCTTGCCAACGGCTGCTTCGTGACCGACGCCAACCACCGCTTCGACGACCCCGACGAGCCGGTCCCGTGGCAGGGATTCGAGTCGAAGGGCCCGACGCGGATCGGCGACAACGTCTGGCTCGGCGCGAACGTCGTCGTCACGAGCGGCGTGACGATCGGCGAGCGCTGCGTGATAGGCGCCAACAGCGTCGTCACGCAGGACATCCCGCCGTTCTCGATCGCCGCCGGCGCGCCGGCGAAGGTGCTGCGCACCGTCACGTACGACGATCGCGCCCCCTCGTAGGCCCCGCGCGAGCATGGCGCGGTGCGGACGCCTAGCCTCCGAAGCGCGCCCGCAGCGCCAGCACGTTGTCGACGTAGCGCTTCGTGTCCTCGAACATCCCGCGCGCCCGGACCGAGCCCAGGCCCTGGTAGTAGCCGGCCGCCGCGAGGCGTACGTCGCCGCCCGTCTCGCGCAGCAGGTAGGAGAGGTACAGCGAGCCGGCGCGGACGTTGTCGGCAGCCGAGCCGGCGTCCAGCGGTCCGGGCGCGAGGTTGCGATTCACCCAGTCCCAGGTGCCCGGCATGACCTGCATGATCCCGCGTGCGTTGGCGCTCGACACCATCGCGTTGTTGAATCCGCTCTCCTGCCAGGCGATCGCCGCCGCCAGCGATGCCGGCGCGCCGTGCTGCGCGGCCAGCGACCTGATCTCGTCGGCGCCCAGGCGCGCGGCGCTAGGGGCGGGGTCGGCCGCCGGCACGACGCGGGC
>JAUYGN010000103.1 GCA_030690545.1 Solirubrobacteraceae bacterium | reverse complement strand
CTCCGGACGCTGACGCCACGGCGCGCCGCCGGCAGACCGCCACGACGCCGGCGGCCGACCAGCCCGTCGAGCCCGTCGAGCCCGTCGAGCCCCCGATCACGCCGCCGCCGAGCGAGCCACCGACCGATCCCGTCGATGAGCCGACGGGCCCAAACGATCCGCGACCTCCGCGGCCGGGTATCGGCGGACCCGGCGGGCTCACGACGCTCCCGCCCCCGCCACCTCCGCGCAGGGCGCGCCCACCGGTCCCCTAGATGGTTGATTCCACGGCCGGTGCCGTCAGATGTGCGCAGATCGCGGATGCGGACCCGCCCGCCCGCCACGGGCCGAAGGTGGACAGTGCCAGCGGCACGGCCGCCTTCGGCACGTGGCGATCCTGCGCCGCGAGATGCGTGCAGATGATGGTGCCGGTCGTGCAATCAACCATCTAGGTCGACGGCCCGGCGTCGGTCTCGTGGGATCCGAGCACGCTGCCGCTGCCCGGGACAGGGCCGGGCCGTTTAGTTGCGCACATGACCCGCGGTTCGTGGTGGCGGCTGCGCTCGTCCCGTGCGTCCGCGCAAGACGAGCGCCCACGCAAGGCAGCCGAAGGCCGCAGTCGATGCCAGCGTCCGGACGCGACGGCGCTACCGCCCGAAGGTCTAACCCGTCGCGGCATCCATCCCGTCGAGGAACTCCCAGGTCAGATCGACGCTAGGCTGGCTCGCGGCGGCTGCCCGAATGCGAACCGGAAGGAGACCACAATGACCGGTATTGGTCGTCGAGAGATAGCGACTCTCGCCGCTATCGTAGTAGTGGTTGGGCTGCTCCTTCTCCTAGGTCTGCGCGATTGGTGGTGGCTGTTGATCGGCGCTGCCGTTGTCAGCGCGGTTGGCACCATGGTGGCTAGACGCGAACGCGCCCACTAACCTCGTAAGCGCCACCGACAGTCATGACCGTGTACGTCAATTACGTGACCTGAGCTCTCCTGGGCCACGTCATTGGGCATCGTCTGTTGCCTCCAGGGACGCGGCGCGACACACAGACCACGTGCCGCTATGACCGCACCAAGAGCGGGCGTACCCACAATCCGCCCAACTCGGACGCCCCAGCCGAGCCCTCGTCGACTACATCGCCTGACGATCCCGTGGAATCAACCATCTAGGACCCGAGCCGCTCGAACTCCTCGGTCTCGCGCCGCACGGCGT
This sequence comes from Solirubrobacteraceae bacterium, assembly GCA_030690545.1. Classification (GTDB taxonomy): domain Bacteria; phylum Actinomycetota; class Thermoleophilia; order Solirubrobacterales; family Solirubrobacteraceae; genus CADCVQ01. Next base: position 20,248 of record JAUYGN010000103.1, on the reverse strand, counting down.
CGAACTCGCCGGTCTTCAGCCGCGTCTCGACATCCTCGTCGATCTCGTGCTCGCTGGCCCCGGGTCGCACCCGGCGCAGGCGGATCGCGTCGAGGCGCTTGAACTTCAGGATCTCCAGCACGTAGACGAGATAGATCGAGGCGACGAGCGCAAGCAGGCCGAGCGCGCCCATCACGAGCGCCCAGCCGACGTGCAGCGTGCCGCCGTTGTCGGAGTAGGGCACGAAGCGCAGCGCGACCGCGAGCAGCGCGAGCGCGAGCGTCCACGCGTAGAGGTAGAGCACGGTGCGCCGCGTGGAGAAGCCGATCCGGTCCATCCGGTGATGGAAGTGCTCGCGATCGGCGGCATAGAGCGGCCGGCGGTACTTCATCCGCTTGAGCACGACGAACGTCGTGTCGAGGAACGGCACGGCGAGCACGATCAGCGGGAAGATCAGCGCCAGGACGGCGTTCGTCTTGACCGTGCCGAGCACGCAGATGCAGCCGAGCAGGAAGCCGAGGAGATTCGAGCCGCAGTCGCCCATGTAGACCGACGCCGGCGCGAAGTTGTGGACGAGGAAGCCGAGCGCGGCGCCCGCGGTGATCGCGGCGAGCACGCCCGCGGTGTTGCGCTCGAGGTCGAACGCGATCACCGCGAGGGCCGCCGCGCTCAGCGCGCAGACGCCCGCGGCGAGCCCGTCGATCCCGTCGGAGAGGTTGACGACGTTCATCACGACGACGAGCCCGAGCACCGTCAGCGGCCCGCCGAGGCCGCCGAAGTCCAGCGCGCCGACGAACGGGATCGTGACGTTCTCGACGGCGATGCCGGCCTGCACGGCGATCGTGGCCGCGACGATCTGCCCGGCGAGCTTCCAGGCCGCCGACAGCTCGAAGCGGTCGTCGATCGCCCCGACCACGGTGATCACGGCGGCCGCCAGCAGGATGCCGTGCAGCTCCCTGCTGCCGTCGAGCACGATCACGGCGGCGATCGTCCCGCCGGCGAAGATCGCCAGCCCGCCGAGCAGCGGCGTGCCGCCGGGCGCCAGACCGCGCCCGCGCGCGCGATCGACCGCCCCGACGCGCCGGGCGAAGCGCATCGTGAGCGGTGTCAGCGCGGCCGTCGCCACGAGGGCGATGGCGAATGCCGCCAGCGCGTCGAGCTCGTCGAGCACAACGGCGACTGTAGCGCCGCCGCAGGTCGCCCGGCACGGCGACCGCGAAGCGGCGAATCGGCGGCGCGATCGCCCGAGCGGGTGACCGCCCGGCGAACGGCTACTCCTCGATCAGCTCGACCCGCCGGGCGTGGCGACCGCCCTCGAACTCGGCCGCGATGAACGCGTTGACGATCTCGTCGGCCTGCTCGCCCGCGAGGCGCCGCCCCGACAGGGTCACGACGTTCGCGTCGTTGTGGGCGCGCGACAGCTGCGCCTCCTCGGCGTCGTGGGCGTTGACCGCGCGCACGCCGGGCACCTTGTTGGCGACGATCGCGACGCCGACGCCGGAGCCGCAGACGAGCACGCCGCGCTCGGCGTCGCCCTCGGCGACGAGCCGCGCCGCCGGTCGCGCGTAGCGCGGGTAGTCGGTCGACTCGTCGGTCGCGGGACCGACATCGACGACGTCGTGGCCGGCGCTCTGCAGCTGCGCCTTGACATGCTCTTTGAGTTCGAATCCTGCGTGGTCTGAGGCGATTGCGATACGCATGGCGCTCATGGTAGGTCGCCGCCGCGAGCATCGGCCACGCGATCGTCGGACAGGCGCCTGGCTGCCGGCCCATGATCGAGGCTGTCGGCTTTGGGTCGTGGACCGACCCAAAGCTGACCGTCCCGCGCGCGTGACGGCTACGTGATGTCGATGCCGCCGGTCGTCGCGCGCAGCCTGGCGGCGACGTCGTCGCGGGCGACCGCGCCGTCGCGCGCGATCGCCCAGCCGCCGTCGCGCTCGAAGGCGCGCAGGTCGACGACGGTCGACGGCGTGCCGGGCAGCCGGCCGCCGTCGACGACGAGGTCGGCCCCGTCGCGGATCGACCGATCGACCTCGTCGAGCGTGCGCGGGTCCGATCCGCCCGAGCGGTTGGCGCTGGACTGCAGGACGCAGGCGCCCGCGCCCGCGAGCGGCCCCGGCGCCGGCACGCGCAGGCCGAGCGTCCACGGGTCGGGTCCGCAGGCCAGCGGGTAGCGGGCGAGCGGGTTGGGCAGCAGCAGCGTCACGGCGCCGGGCAGCAGCGCCCGCAGCGCGCCGGCCAGTCGCGGCCCGAGCTCCGGCAGCGCCGCGAGCGCGCGATCGAGCGCGAAGAACATGACCGCCGCCGGCTTGTCGGCAGGTCGCCCCTTCAGCTCGTACAGGCGCGCGACCGCCGCCGGCGCGGTCGGGTCGCAGGCCAGGCCGTAGACCGTGTCGGCCGGGAAGAGCGCGACCCCGCCGCCCGCGATGCAGCGCGCGAAGTCGCTCACCGCGAGCCGACCGCCACGCGCTCGATGCCGGCAAGGTCGCGGTGCGCCTGGAGGTCGGTGAACCCGGCCTGCCCGATCAGCTCGCCGACCGCCTGCGACTGCCCGATCCCGTGCTCGATCGCCAGCAGCCGCGCGCCCGCCGCGGCGGCGGCCGGCACGAGGCGGCGGATCACGTCGAGGCCGTCCTCGCCGGCGAAGAGCGCGCCGGGCGGCTCGTGATGCACGATCTCCGGCGCCAGCCCGGCGCGTTCGCGCTCGGCGACGTAGGGCGGGTTGGAGAGCACCGCGTCCGCCTCGCCGACGCCCGCGAGCAGGTCGCCCTCGCGCAGCTCGACGGCCTCGCCGAGTCCCAGCCGGTCGGCGTTCGCGCGCGCGACCGCGAGCGCGCCGGCGCTCACGTCGGTCGCGACGACGTCGAGGTCCGGGCGCTCCTGCGCCAGCGCCAGCGCGACCGCGCCGCTGCCGGTGCCGACGTCGACGACGCGCGCACCGCGGGCGAGCAGCGCGACGCCGAGCTCGACGAGCAGCTCGGTCTCGGGCCGCGGCACGAGCACGCGCGCGTCGACCGCCAGCTCGATGTGCCGGAAGCCGCGCCGGCCGGTGATGTAGGCGACCGGCTCGCGGCCCGCCGAGCGGCGCCGGACGGCATCCTGAAACGCCCGCACGGCCGCACCGCCGACCTCGCGGTCGGGATCGGTGAAGAGCGCCAGACGATCGACGCCGAGCGCGGCGGCGAGCAGCACCTCGGCGTCCAGCCGCGGCGTCTGCGATCCGGACGCCGCGATCGCGATCACGGCCGAGTCGAGCGCCTCGCGGACCGACGCCCCGCCGAACGCGCTCACCGGCCCGCCCCTGCGCCCGTCATCAGGCCGTCGACTGCAGCTCCAGGACGCGGCGCTTCTCGTCGGCCTGCAGCGCCGCCGTGAACTCGTCGAGCGCGCCCTCGAGGATCTCGTCGAGGTTGTGCACGAGCAGATTGATGCGGTGGTCCTTGACGCGCCGCTCGCCGTAGTTGTACGTGCGGATCTTCTCGGCGCGCTCGCCGGTGCCGACCTGCGAGCGGCGGTCGGCGGCGAGCTCGGCCTGCTGCTCGGCGAGCGCCGCCTCGTAGAGGCGCGCGCGCAGCACGCGCATCGCGCGCTCGCGGTTCTGCAGCTGGGACTTCTCGTCCTGCATCGAGACGACGATCCCGCTCGGCTTGTGCGTGATGCGGACCGCCGAGTCGGTCGTGTTGACCGACTGGCCGCCGGGGCCCGACGAACGGTAGACGTCGATCTGCAGGTCGTTCGGGTCGATCGCGACGTCGACGTCCTCGGCCTCGGGCAGCACCGCGACGGTCGCCGTCGAGGTGTGCACGCGACCCTGCGACTCGGTCGCCGGCACGCGCTGGACGCGATGCGTGCCGCCCTCGAACTTGAAGACCGAGTAGGCGCCGTCGCCCTTGATCGCGAACGTGTAGGCGCCCTCGGCGGTCTCCAGCAGCTCGACTGTGAAGCCGCGCCGCTCGGCGTACTTCGTGAGCATGCGAAACACGTCGGCGGCCCACAGGCCCGCCTCGTCGCCGCCGGCTCCGCCGCGAATCTCGACGATCACGTTCTTGTCGTCGTTGGGGTCGCGCTCGACCATCGCCAGGCGCAGCTCGAGCTCGACGCGTTCGATCTCCGCGCGCGCGGCGCCGAGCATCTCGCGGACCTCGGCGTCCTCGCCCTCGTCGAGCATCTCGCGCGCGCCCGCTTCGTCGTCGACCGCGCGGCGCCACTGCTCGGCGAGCTTGACGGCATGCTCGAGCTGGCGGAAGGCCCGTCCGGCGGCGGCCGCGCGCCTGCGATCCCCGAAGATCTCGGGGTCGGACATCTCGCGCTGGGCGTCGGCGAAGCGCGCCTCGATCTGCTCGACGAGCCGCTCCATCATGCCTGCGAGGGTAGTGCAGCGATCGAACCGGCGGACGGCGTTGCACGCGGGGCGGCGCGCTCGTGCGTGCGGCCCGAAGCCGTGCACGCGTGCACTAGCGTCTGGGGCATGTTCGTCATCGTCGGCGCCATCGTCCTCATCGCCAGCGGGCTGTTCGCCCGCTACCTGTGGATCAAGCGCGAGGGCCGGCCGGAGCGCGACGCGGAGATCGAGGAGGCGCTGCAGGAGATGCGCGAGCGGGTCCGCGAGCGGCTGCGCCGGCCGCGGACCGTCGTGATCGGCGCGAGCGTCCTCGCCGTCCTGCTGATCGCGACGATGGCGCGCGTCCCCAATCGCTGGCCGCTGCTGCTGCTCGCGCTGGCCGCGATCGCGGTCGGCGTCGCGGTCTTCCTCTACAGGCACCGCCGCCGCGAAGACGCGTAGCGGGGACGGGCGGCGCACCCGCCGCCGGCTGCGATCAGGCAACGACCTCGATCCCGATCCGGCCCTGCTCGCTCGCCTCGCCCGGCGCTTCGACGGCGAGCACCGCCTCGAGCGCCGCGATCGCGACGGCGAGCTGCTCGCGGTCGGGCTCGCGCGTCGTCAGCAGCTGCAGCTTCAGGCCGGGCAGCATCAGCGTGCGCGCCCAGCGCTTGGAGCGGTTGCGCCCGAGCCACTTGATGGCCTCGTAGGCGAGGCCGGCGATCAGCGGGATGCCGATCACGCGCGAGGCCAGCAGCCAGTACCAGGCGGGCGTGCCGAGCGGGGCGAAGACGACGACCGCGACGATCATCACGAGCAACATGAAGCTCGTGCCGCAGCGCGGATGCAGGCGGCTGAAGCGCTGCGCGTTCTCGGGCGTCAGCGCGATGCCGGCCTCGTGGCAGGAGATCGCCTTGTGCTCGGCGCCGTGGTACTCGAACAGGCGCTGCAGGTCCTTCAGGCGCGAGATCGCCCAGATGTAGGCGACGAAGATCGCGATCCGCAGGACCTTCTCGACGACGACGAAGGCGACCGCGTTGGGCAGCGGCCGCCATGTCTACGTGGTGGCTACTTGCCGGCGGCCACGCGCTTGGCGGCGCGGCGCTTGAAGCGGTCGACGCGACCACCGGTGTCGACGAGCTTCTGACGGCCCGTGTAGAACGGGTGGCAGTTGGAGCAGATCTCGACGGAGATCTGCTCCTGCGTGGAGCGCGTCTCGAACTCGTTGCCGCAGGTGCAGCGGACGTGGGCGGTGACGTACTCGGGATGGATGTCGGTCTTCATAGTCGCATCGAGTCTATCGGCAGCCGCGCGCTGCTCCTGAGCGCGCTACGCCGTGCCTGGACGGGTGCGGCGTGGCGGTCCGTCCCACAGGCCGGCACGACGGCGGGATGCTGCTGCTCAGGTGTTCTGGTAGAGCGGGCCGTCGCCGCCCTCGGGCGTCGTCAGGCGCCCGCCCTTGGCCGTGATCGCACCGCACTGCACGCAGTTCGTGTAGTTGACGATCACGTCGACGTCGCCCTTCGCCGGCGCGTCCTCGGGGATCTCGTAGACCGCCGCGGGGCACATCCAGGTCCACGTCTCGGCGATCTCGCGCGGGACGCGCTTGCGCACGCGGATATGGTTGGGCGCGTCGTCGCGGGTCGCGTTGCCGCTGATGTAGACCGACGACAGCTTGTCGAAGGTGTACGTGCCGTCGGGCTTGGGATAGCCGTCCTTCGTGTCGCCGACGAACATCGGCTTGTCGTCGTTGCGGTGCCATGGCCAGCGCCCGCCGGGGAAGCGCCCCTTGGTCATGATCATGAGGTTGACGATCGGCCCGCCGCGCAGGAAGCCCTTCTGAAACGGCTGGCGCGTGTTGCGGACGGCGTGCAGCTCGTCGGCGATCGGCGACGCGTCGACGGCGTCCTCGTAGGCGTCAAGCCGCGCCACGTCCTCCCCGCGCTGCAGCGACGCGAAGATCGCCTCCGCGGCGAGCGTGCCCGACAGCACCGAGTGGTGGACGCCCTTCAGCGCGACCGTGTCGACCATGCCCGCCGAGTCGCCGGCGAGCAGCGCCCCCGGCATCGTCAGCTTCGGCATCGACCACCAGCCGCCGGCCGGCAGCGCCTTGGCGCCCCAGCTGACGCGCTCGCCGCCGTGCAGGATCTCGCGTACGAGCGGGTGCAGCTTGAACTGCTGCAGCAGGTCGTGGGCCGACGTCGTCGCGTCGGCATACTCGAGGTCCACGACGAAGCCGATCGAGACGAGGTCCTCGCCGGTCTTTGCGTCCTTCATCGGATACAGCCAGGTGCCGCCGATCTGGCCGTACTTGGAGCGCAGCTTCAGCGGCCAGGGCCCGATCGTGTGGATCAGGCGGTCGAGCGGCCTGGGGACCTTCCAGACCTCCTTGACGCCGAGCTCCCAGACCTGCGGCTCGCGGCCGGCGGCGAGGTCGAACTCGCGGATCGCCGCACCGGTCAGATGGCCCCAGCAGCCCTCGGCGAGCACGGTCGCCTTGGCCTTGACGTCGGTCCCCGGCTCGAAGTTGCGAAGCGGCGCGCCGTCCTTGCCGCGGCCCTTGTCGCCCGAGCGCACGCCGACGACGGCGCCGTTGGAGACGATCAGCCGCGTCGCGGCCGTCTCGGTGAGGACGTAGGCGCCGGCCTCCTCGGCGATCGCCTGCTGGTAGCGCGCCAGCGCGGCGACCGAGATGACCTCGTTGCCGTGGTTCTTGAACGGCGGCGGCGTCGGGATCTTCAGCGCCTTCTTCGCGCTCGGCATGAGGTAGACGGCCTCCTTCTCGACCGCGCCGAACGCGAAGCCCTCGGCCCGCCAGTCCTCGCGCGTCAGGCCGCTCAGGAGGTCCTCCAGCGGCCCGGGACGCATGACGGCTCCCGACAGGTTGTGCCCGCCGCACGTCTTCGCCTTCTCGATCACGGCGACCGGCACCTCGCCGAGCGACTCCAGCAGCTCCGGTTCGCCGGCCAGCAGCTGCAGCAGGCGGTTGGCGCACGACAGCCCTGCCGTCCCGCCTCCGACGATCGCGACGCCGACCTCGATCAGCTCGTCCTCTGGGTCCAGCCCGCGCTTGATGAACTCGCCCGTCGGATCGACCGGGGGCGGGAACTGCGCCGGTGCCGGCGCGCCTCCGTGCGTGCTGGCCATGACCGCCCGCTCAGCCCTTCTTCGCCCTCACGGCGTCGGTCAGCTTCGGCAGGATCTTGTTGAGGTCGCCGACGATGCCCAGATCGGAGTACTCGAAGATCGGGGCGTTGGAGTCCTTGTTGATCGCGACGATGTTCTCCGAGGACTGGAAGCCGACCTTGTGCTGGATCGCGCCCGAGATGCCGGCCGCGAGGTAGAGCTTCGGCGAGACGGTCTTGCCGGTCTGGCCGATCTGCGTCGAGTACGGGTACCAGCCGGCGTCGACGACCGCGCGCGTCGCGGCGACCGCGCCGCCGAGCGCGTCGGCGAGCGCCTCGCAGAGCTCGAAGCCCTCGGGCTTGCCGAGGCCGCGACCGCCGGCGACGAGGATGCTCGCGCCCTCGATGTCGACGTCCTCGCCGCGCTGCTCGCCGCGCGTGACCATCGTCGCCTTCGTCGAGAACTCCGACAGCTGCACGCTGACGTCCTCGACCTCGGCGACCGAGTCGCTCGGCGCGGCGGTCTCGAACGCGTTCAGGCGGCCGATGATGATCCCGCGGTCCTTGTAGGACGAGGTCGAGACCTGCGAGTCGCCGTGGATCGGGCGCTCGGCGGTGAGCTTGCCGTCGACGACGTTCACCGCGGTGACCTCCATCGTCACGCCGGCGTTCAGCCGCGCCGCGAGGCCGGCGCCGATCTCGAAGCCGAGCAGGCCGCCGCCGAAGAGCGCGTAGCCGTGGCCGCCGGCGTCCATGATCTGCGCCATCACGTCGACGACCGGCTGGGCGAGCCCCTCGGGCGCATCCTTGCAACGGAAGACCTTCGTCACGCCGTAGTTGCCCAGCGACGCGGCGAGCTCGTCGGAGACGTCGCCGATGACGACGGCGTGGGCCTCGCAGCCGGCCTCGGCGGCCAGGCGAGCGGCCTCCGAGACGCCGCCCAGCGAGTTCTTGTTGAAGGCGCCCTCGTAGTGCAGCGCGTAGGCCAGGATGTCGCTCATGCCAAGAGCTTCCTTTCGTCGAGCCAGGCGATGATCTTCTCGACCGTCTCGTTGGTGTCCTCGTCCTCGATGATCTCGCCGGCGGCCTTCTGCGGCGGCGCCTTGAAGTCGCCGCAGACGACCTTCGAGCCGGCCTCGCCGACGCGGTCGGCCTCGAGGCCGACGTCGCCGATGCCGACGGCGTCCAGCGGCTTCTTCTTGGCGCCCATGATCGCCTTCAGCGACGGGTAGCGCGGCTCGTTGATCGCGTCGCCGACGGAGATCACGGCGGGCAGCTCGATCTCGACGGTGTCGTAGCCGTACTCGGCCTGGCGCTCGCAGCGCAGCGAGCCGGGCGTGACGTCCATCTTGATGACCTGCGTCAGCGACGGCATCCTCAGGTAGTCGGCGACGACGGCGCCGATCGTGTAGCACTCGCCGTCGTCGGACTGCTGGCCCAGCAGGACGAGGTCGGGCGACTCGCGCTCGAGCACCTTGGCCAGCGCGTAGCCGGTCGCGACGACGTCGGAGCCGGCGAGCGCGTCGTCGCTCAGGTGGACCGAGCGGTCGGCACCGAGCGAGACGGCCTTGTGCAGCGCGCGGACGGCGGTGCTCGGCCCCATCGTCACGGCGATGATCTCCTCGACGTCGACCGCGCCGCCCTCCTTGACCTGCATCGCGGCCTCGATCGCATGCGTGTCGTACGGGTTGAGGTTGCGCTCCCCGCCGCGGTCCATGCGCCCCGTCGACGGGTTGATCCGCTTCTCGACGGCGGCGTCGGGCACCTCCTTCACCAGGACGCAGATCTTCAACTGGAGCCTCCTTGGGACGAACGGGACATGGCCTCAGGGTAACCGATTGACTGACCAGTCAATCGCATACGTGCGGTGCGGATGCCTACGCCACCGCCACGGCGCCGCGAATGAAGTCGATGATCGCCTCGGTGCTCGACCCGGGCGTGAAGACCTCCGCCACGCCGAGGCGCTTGAGCTCGGGGATGTCATCGCTCGGGATCGTCCCGCCGACCGTCACGACGACGTCGTCGATGCCCTGCTCGGACAGCAGCGCGACGATCCGCGGCACGAGCGTCATGTGGGCGCCCGACAGGATCGACAGCCCGACCGCCTGCGCGTCCTCCTGGATGACCGTCTCGACGATCTGCTCGGGCGTCTGGTGCAGCCCCGTGTAGATGACCTCCATGCCGGCGTCGCGCAGCGCTCGGGCGATGATCTTCGCCCCGCGGTCATGACCGTCGAGGCCTGGCTTGGCGACGACGACGCGGATCTTCCTGGACGGTGAAGCAGGCTCGGTCATGGGCTGCCCGCGGGCGGCGCCGATCATATTGGCCCGCCCGCACCGGCGCCTGCGGCGGCCGGTGTGCCACGCCGGGCGTCAGCGCCGCGCCGCCCGCAGGCGCTGCTCGCAGGCCCGCTGCGCGGCGCGGCTGCCGGCGCTCAGCGCACGCCGTGTGCAGGCCGCGAAGGCACGCGCCCGCGCGCTGTCCAAGCGCGGCGGCTTGCGCAGCTTGGCCGTCGCGGCGAACACCGCGCCGATCCCGTCGACCGACGGTGCCGGACCGGCGGACGTGCCTGCCGGAACGGCCGCTCGGGCGGCGAGCCGCGTGCCGTCGGCGAGCGTCGACGGACCGTCGCCGCAGCCGAGGTTCAGCGTCACCGCCTGGCTGCGGCCGATCACGAGCGAGCGCGCCTCCAGGACGTTGCCCGACGCGTCCTCGCAGGTCAGCTCGTAGGCCTCGGTCGCGCCGGTGGCGCCGACGAACGGGCGCGTCGACTGGTTGACGTGCCATTGGTAGCTGCCCGACGGCGGCACCGTCGTCGTCGAGTCGAGCACGTCGTCGATCAGCAGCGGGGGCTTGCGTCCGCTCAGGCAGATCGGCGCGACGATCGTCAGGACCGGCTCGATGCCCTTCTCGCAGTACGGGCTCGTGCGCGTCTGGAAGCTGCGCTTCAGGCGCAGGACCCTGCCGGCCGGCGCGCTGCCGCGCAGGATCGCGTGGTCGGGCGGGTTGGCGGCCGCCTCGGCGGCCAGCAGGAGCCCCTCGCGCAGGCCGCCGCGGCCCCCCGCGTGCGGGTTGCTCCCCGTCCACTCGGCGACGACGCCGGTCTCGTAGGGCATGTGGAAGTTGCCCTCCGGCGGGCCCATCTCGATCGTGTAGCCATAGCCGCCGGTCGCCGCGTAGCTGTCGTCCTCGGTCGTGCCGGCGGTGTCGTAGAGCTCGAAGCCGTACTGCGACGTGTAGCCGGCGGCGTGGCCGATCGCGTCGCCGATCGCCTTCATGCGCGGCTCGTCGGGCGCCAGGCCGGCGTCCTGCAGGCCCGGCGGGCGCAGGACCAGCGCGGCGACGTTGTGGATCGACACGAGCGTCGTGACGTGATGGGTGCGCACGTAGTTCCAGACCGCCTGCACCTCGGGCTCCGAGCGCGGCCCCGGCCCGTGGTAGCTCTGCGACGTCACGTCCGACGAGCTGCCCGGCCCGCCCCAGAGGTTGCCGTAGTTGCGGTTGGGATCGACGCCCCAGGCCAGCTCGCAGGGCAGCCGGGGCCCGAGGATCTCGCCGTTGCAGTTCTTGCGCCGGTAGGCGAAGACGCCGCCCGGCGGGACGATCGACTCGACGAGCGTGACGGTCGGGTTCTGCCCGAGCAGCGCGTCGCCGGGGTCGAAGGCGCCGCGCGACGAGATGAAGCCGTCGGGGTTGACGAGCGGCAGGATCACGATCCGCGCGCGCCGCAGCAGCGCCGCGACGCGGGTCGTCATCTGCTCGGCGACGAGCAGCTGCGCGAACTCCATCGCCGCCTCCGCCGACGGCCACTCGCGCGCGTGGTGCAGCCCCATCGTGAAGAAGACGGGCCGCCCGTCGGCGCCGCCGACGTCGCGCGCGATCTCGACGCCCGAGATCTCGCGCCCCTGGTGCGACGTGCCGAACACGACCTTGCGCACGAGCCCCGGATGCTGCGCGACGAGCTGCTTGAGCTCGCCCTGGATGTCCTCGTACGTGCGGTACGTCGTGCGGCCCGAGGGCAGCGCCGAGCCCGCCGTGCGCAGGCGCGTGGCGAAGCGCCGGTCGACGGCGCGCGCGCTGCGAAAGGACCGCTGCAGGTCGGCGACGCGCGTCCTGTGACGCAGCCCCGAGAGGCGCAGGATCGTCCGCTGCGCGACGCCGGAGACGATCACGTCGGCCCAGCCGTCGCCGCGGGCGTGCGTCACGTCGAGGCCGGCGCGCGCGAGCCCGTCGAGCTGCGCGTCGCTGGCGGTGACGCGCACGAGCTGCGTCGCGCCGCTGGGAAGCGTCGGCAACGCGGAGGCGACGGTCGTCAGCGTCACGCGGGCGCTGGCGGCCCGGCCGCTGCGCCGGCATGCCTCGGCGACGATCCGCGTGCCGCCGCGGATCCAGCCCTGGACGACCTCGCGGCCGCCGAAGCCACGCGAGGCCGCGATCTGCTGGCCGGTGGCGTCGCGCAGCGCGAGGTCCCAGTCTCCGCTGCCGCGCAGCCGCACGTCGAGCATCCCGGTCGCCGTCGTGCGGTACGTCGTCGTCGCGCAGCGCTTGCCGGCGTCGGGCGCAAGCGTCCGCTCGGATGGTGCGAGCAGCGTCGGCACGAGCGGCGCAGCGAGCGCCGGCGGCGCGAGCAGCAGCGCCGCGAGCAGACCGAGAACGACAGAGATCCTCCGTGACAGGGGTTCCTCCTCCCCGAGGAAGGCCGGGTGGACGTTGCTCAGACTACCGGCGGCGATCGCCTCTTCAGCCCATGAAGATGCCGCCGTTGGGTGAGAGCCACTGGCCGGTCGTGAACGAGCTGTCGTCGCTGGCCAGGTAGAGGACCGCACCCGTGACGTCGTCCGGGACCCCGATGCGTCCCAGCGGCGTCATCGCCCGTAGACGCTCGACGTCGACGCCTTCGATCATCGGGGTGTCGATCACCCCCGGACAGACGGCGTTGACGCGGATGCCGAACGGGCCGAGGTCGGCGGCGAGCTGGCGGGTGAACCCGAGCAGGCCGGCCTTGGTCGTCGAGTAGTGGATGACGCCGATGCCGGTCAGGCCGGAGATGCTCGACATGTTGATGACCGAGCCGCGCCCTGCGGGCGCCATCCGACGGACGGCGGCTCGGGCGCAGTAGAAGGCGCCGTTCAGGTTGACGTCGATGATCCGCTGCCAGCCGGAGTCGGTCATCCTGGTGATGAGCGGGGCGTCGTCGGCCTCGTCGCGACCGTCGCCGGGCGTGCGGCCCACGCCGGCGTTGTTGACGAGGACGTCGACTCGGCCCCACCGCCGGTCGACGTCGGCGAACATGGCGTCGACGGCAGCGCTGTCGCTCACGTCGCAGACGTACGCCGCGGCTTGCGGACCGCCCGCGGCGCCGATCGCCTCGGCGGTGGCCTCGACGCCGTCGGCGATGTCCTGGCAGGCGACCGACGCACCATGCGCGGCCAGCGCCTTGGCGATCGGACTGCCCAACCCGCCGCTCGCACCGGTGACCACGGCTACTTGGCCTTGTAGGTTCATGACAACTCCCTTTGGCCGTAGGATTCCTCGCGGTTCGTCGACGCGAGGGTACGACAGACAGCTCGTCTCTTCGTCCTCTCTTCGAAACGTTCGTGCGCGGGCGACGTTGAACCGGACATGAGCGACCGAGCCCCTGCGATCCGTGCGAGATCATCTATCCGAAGTCGTCGATCGGGTGGAACAGCACCACGAGCGGGTCGTGATCACCCGCAACGGCCGCGATGCGGCCGTGATCATCAGTCCGGAGGATCTCGCTGCGCTCGAGGAGACGCTCTCCGTGCTCAGCGACCCGGAAGCCCTGCAGGACATCCGCGAGGCCGACGCCGCGTACGCCCGCGGCGATGTCCTGCGCGGCGTCGACGCGGTCCGCCGCCTTGGCCGATGACACGGAGGACGAGTACGAGCTCGTCCTGACGCCTCCGGCTCGCCGGGCGCTGGCCGAGCGCCTGCCCGAGGCCGTCGCCACCGCCGTCATCAACTTCCTCACGACCGCCCTGGTCAGCCAGCCGCGTCGCGTCGGCAAACCGCTGCGCGGCGACCTGGCCGGGATCTGGTCGGCCCGCCGCGGCAGCTATCGCGTGCTCCATCGGCTGCGCGAGGACCCGCACGAGGTCATCGTGGTCCGCATCGAGCACCGCCGGGATGCCTACCGCCAGCTCTGACCGTGCTCAGAAGACGGGCGTCTCGGTGTACGTCCCGAAGACGTCCTGCAGGGCGCGGACGATCTCGCCTTCGGAGGCGCGGGCGCGGGCGCAGTCCAGCAGCGCCGGCATGAGGTTGACGCGTGGGCTGGCGGCCGCTGCTCGCAGCGCGGTCAGCGTGCGCTCGACGGCGGCGCCGTCGCGGCGGGCGCGCACCGCCTGCAGGCGGCCGCGCTGCTTGCGCTCGAGCTCGGGGTCGATGCGCAGCGTCGGGATCTCCGCGTCGCCCGCGTCGACGTAGTCGTTGACGCCGACGAGGACCCGCTCGTGGCTGTCGTACTCGCACTGCAGCGCGAACGCGGCGTCGGCGATCTCGCGCTGGGGGAAGTTCTGCTTGACGGCCTGCACCATGCCGCCGAGCTCGTCGATGCGGGCGAAGTAGTCGTACGCCTCGCGCTCGAGCCGGTCGGTCAGCGCCTCGACGAAGTACGCGCCGCCGAGCGGGTCGATCGTGTTCGTGACGCCGGTCTCGTGGGCGATGATCTGCTGCGTGCGCAGCGCGATCCGCGCGGCCTCCTCGGTCGGCAGCGCGAGCGCCTCGTCATAGGAGTTCGTGTGCAGCGACTGGGTGCCGCCGAGCACGCCGGCGAGTGCCTCGACCGCGGTCCGCACGATGTTGTTCAGCGGCTGCTGGGCGGTCAGGCTGACCCCGGCGGTCTGCGTGTGGAAGCGCATCCGCCAGGAGCGCGGGTCCTGCGCGCCGAAGCGCTCGCGCAGCTCGCGCGCCCAGATCCGCCGCGCGGCGCGGTACTTCGCGATCTCCTCGAAGAAGTCGATCTGGGCGTTGAAGAAGAAGCTCAGGCGCGGCGCGAAGTCGTCGACCTGCAGGCCCCGCTCGACCGCCTGCTCGACGTACGTCAGCCCGTCCTTGATCGTGAAGGCGAGCTCCTGCGCGGCCGTCGATCCGGCCTCGCGGATGTGGTAGCCCGAGACGCTGATCGGGTGCCAGCGCGGCATGCTGTGCGTGCACCACTCGATCATGTCGCCGCACAGGCGCATCGCCGGATCGACCGGGAAGCACCACTCCTTCTGGGCGATGTACTCCTTGAGGATGTCGGCCTGGATCGTGCCGCGCAGGCGCTCGGCGGGGATCCCGCGCTGCTCGGCGGCGACGACGTAGAAGGCGAGCATCACGACGGCCGGCGCGTTGATCGTCATCGAGACGGAGATCTCGCCGAGGTCGATGCCGTCGAAGAGGGTCGTCATGTCGTCGAGCGTGTCGACGGCGACGCCCTCGCGCCCGACCTCGCCCTCGCTGTGCGGGTCGTCGGAGTCGTAGCCCATCAGGCTCGGCATGTCGAAGGCGGTGCTGAGCCCGTCCTGGCCGTGGGCGAGCAGGTAGCGGAAGCGCTCGTTGGTCTCCTCGGCGGTGCCGAAGCCGGCGAACTGGCGCATCGTCCAGAGCCGGCCCCGATACATCGAGGGATAGACGCCGCGGGTGTACGGATAGACGCCCGGATGGCCGGGGTCGGCAGGCGCGTCGGCGGCGGTGTAGAGCGCCTTGACGGGAGTGCCGCCGAGCGTCGTGAACGACGCGTCGCGCTCGGACGTCAGGCGATAGGCGGCACGCCACTCGTCGTGGGTGGTGGGCTGATGGTGAGTGGTCGCCATAGTATCTGTCGCCAGATAGTCGGAAGTCCGCGCTTCTGACGGAAGCGTAGCGCATCAGCGCGGACAGATGGCGGGCTGCCGCGCACGGGCGAGCGTGACCTCGGGCCGAAGCCGTGTCGCGTTCGTGCTGCATGCCAACACGGAACGCGACACGCCCCCGGGGCGCGAGCAGATCGCCGGCGGCGGCGACCGCTCAGGGCAGGTCGACGTGGGCGATGTCGATCTGCGCCGGCCCGACGTCCACGCCGAGCTCGATCTGCTGCGCGGTGACCTCGACGGCGCCGAACTCGACCCCGCGCGTGAACGTCGCGCTGATCAGGTCGACGAGGTACTGCGCGTCCTCCTCGGTCTCCAGGCCGAACCGCTCGACGATCCGCTGCATGCGGTCCTCGGGGAACAGGCGCGCGAGCTCTCTCGTGATGTCCTCGCGGACGTCTCCGCGCTCGGGCTCGGGCTCGGGCTCGGGCTCCTGCGGCGAGTCGGGCGGCAGGCTCACTCGCGTAGCATCCCACTCCGTCCAATGGGTGACATCGGAAAGCCCGTCCGCATCACCGAGCGCCCGGCCCCGGTGACGGTGCCGCCGCCTGATCGCGCGCCTGCGCAGGCCCCGCCGCCGAAGCCCGAGCCGGTCAGGACCGGGACCTGAGCGCGATGCGCCCGCAGCGCGGGGGCTGTGGCGCTTCTCGGTGTCATGGCCCTCAGCACGCGTCACGGCTCCCGGAATCGTGAGCGCCGAGCCGGTCGCCCAACCGCTCGTCGGCTTCCGGCGCTGGGGCACGCGGCGCGGCGGGCTGTACTCCGGCATCTTCGTCGCCGGGCGCTTCGTGCCCAACCCGGCGCTGGCGATGGCCGCGCCGCGCGCGAAGCCGACCCCCTGGCCGACCGGCGAGGATCGCGTCGCGAAGTGCTTCGCGCTGCGCGGCCACGACGCCCCGCACCCGAGCTGCAACTGCGGCTTCTCGGCCTACTACGCGCTGCCGGCCGAGCCCGACCTGCTGGCGCCCGAGGCGATCTGGGGCGTGATCGCGGCATGGGGCACGATCGTCGAGCACGAGCGCGGATTTCGCGCCCAGTTCGCGCGGACGATCGCGCTGCTCGACGCGGACAACCCGCTCGACCACATGAAGCCTGGTGCCCGCGCCAAGGCGGCCGCCGAGGCGTACGAGATCCCGCTGCTGGAGCGCGAGGAGCTGATCGCCTACGCCGGCTGGCACGGCGAGCTGCGCGCAACGCCCGCGTAGGCCGCGGCACCCGCGGCCCCGGCTCACGCGAAGTCGCCGGCCTCCTGGCGCAGCGTGCGCAGCAGCTCGGTCAGGTGCTCCTGATCGGCCTCGTCGAGCGCCGCCAGGCCGAAGCTGTCGGCGTTCAGCAGCTCCGTCGCGCGGCCGGCGACCTCGCGCCCGGCATCGGTGATCTCCGCCAGCGTCGTGCGGCGGTCGGACTCGTGGGCGACGCGACGCACGAAGCCGTCGGCCTCGAGCTTGTCGACGATGTTCGTCACGCTCGTGCGGTGGACCTGGAGGCGCTCGCCGATCTTGCCGAGCGGCAGCGTCCCCTCGCGCGTGAAGGACAGCAGCATCAGCGCCTCGTAGCGGGGGAACGTCAGCGCCAGCGGGCCGAGCAGCTCGTTGAGACGGGCCAGCAGGATCTGCTGCGCGCGCATGATCGAGGTGATCGCCGCCATCGGACGGGCGGGCTCAGCGCCCCAGCGATCGGTCCAGTGCCTCCGGGCTTCGGCGATCGGATCGATGTGGAGTGGCTTCGTGCTCACGGTGCGCTCCGCAGCCTAGTCGCCCTGCACGCTTCGTGGTGGCCCTCGGGAGCACCCGCCCAGCTCGACGTCAAGCCTGGCCGTGACGCGAATCCCGTGCCGCCGGCGCCCGCAGCACGACGTCGACGGCGTCCGCGAGATTCCGGCGCAGGCGCTCGGGCGCCATCCCCAGCTCGTGACGCTGGTGGTGGTAGAGGTCGGCGGCAAGTGGCGAGAGCAGCAGCTCGGCATACCAGGCGGCGTCGATGCCCGGCACGGCGTCCTCGAGCAGGACGGTCACGTGCAGGCGCCATGCGCGGTAGGCGCCGACGTGAAAGCGCTTGCCGGGCGTCGCGCCCTGCAACAGGCGCAGCAGCGGCAGGTTCTCGTCGATCACGTCGGTGAGCGCGTGCAGGAACGCGATCAGCCGCTCGCGCGGCGGGGCGCCCGGGCCCAGCGGGGCGGCGCCGGTCAGCAGGCGCTCCTGGAACTCCCGTTCGCGTTCGTCGATCAACGCGGCGCAGAGCCCGGCCTTGTCGCCGAAGCGCCGGTACACCGTCCCGACGCCGACCTGCGCCACGCGCGCCACCTCGCGGATCTCGACCGCCTCGACGCCCGACTGCGACAGCAGCCGCTGCGCGGCGGCGAGCACGCGCTCGCGATTGCGCATCGCGTCGCGCCGCTCGACCACCGTTGCCGCCATCGGCAGCGAGCGGTCGAGGGCCGGCTGCCCCACCGTCGGAAGGTCGTCCACTCCCCCATCCAAGCATGCGATCTCGATGGGCGAAGGCTCACGGTGCATGGCGTGAGCCTATCAATACGGAACTCGTTCCGATTCTGCTAGCGTGCGTAAGCGGAACCTGTTCTTGTTTACAACCGAGGAGTCCGCAGATGTCAACGGCAACCACGATCGCCGCCGGCACGTACAGCGCCGATCCGATCCACTCGAGCGTCCAGGCCGGAGTCCGCCACATGGGGGTGGGCGCGTTTCGCACGACGTTCACCGACGTGACCGCCCGCCTGACCTCCGACGACGACGGCCTGCGCCTCGACGGGCGCGTGCCGGTGCGCTCGATCTCGATCCACAACCCGCCCGACTTCCGCGAGCACGTCGTCAACGGCGCCGACTTCTTCGACGCCTCGAACCATCCCGAGATCGCGTTCACCTCGTCGAGCGTGGAGCTCGGGGCCGACGGCGGCGTCGAGCTCGACGGCGAGCTCGTCATCAAGGCGATCGCCAAGCCGCTGCACGCGAGTGGCACCTGGCGCGAGCCGGTCGAGGACCTCGCCGGCGGCACGCGCACCGCACTCGAGCTGCGCGCGGTCGTCGACCGTCGCGACTGGGACATCACGTGGCAGGCTCCGCTGCCCAACGGCGAGGACGCGCTCGGCTGGGACGTCACGCTCGAGATCCAGCTCGAGCTCGTCAAGGACGCCGGGTAGCCATGCGCGTCCTGGGGATCTCCGGCTCCCTGCGCCGCGGATCGCACAACACCCGGCTCCTGCGGGCGGCAGCGTTGCAGCTGCCGCCCGGCGCCCAGCTCGAGCTGTTCGAGCAGCTCGCGGCGGTCGAGCCCTACTGCGAGGACCACGACGGCGACGCGACGCCGGCAGGCGCCGCCGACCTGCGCACAGCGATCGCGCAGTCCGACGCCATGCTGATCGCGACGCCCGAGTACAACGCGTCGCTCCCGGGGCAGCTGAAGAACGCGCTGGACTGGGCATCACGGCCCTACGCGACGAACGTGCTGCGCGGCAAGCCGGTCACGGTGATCGGCGCCAGCACCGGCATCTTCGGCGCGGTCTGGGCGCAGGCGGAGGTTCGCAAGGCCGTCGGCGCGAGCGGCGCCCTCGTGCTCGGCGACGAGCTGCCCGTCGGGCAGGCCGATGACGCGTTCGCGCCCGACGGATCGCTGGCCGATCCGCGGCTGCGAGACCTGCTGGCCGAGGCGGTCATGAAGCTCGTCGACGCGGCGCGCCCTGCGGCGGCGACGACGGCGGCGTGACGGGCCGGCGCTACTCGCGGGCGGCTTCGCCGAGCAGCGCTCGCGCGATCACGAGGCGCTGGATCTCCGACGTCCCCTCGTAGATCTCGGTGACCTTGGCGTCGCGGTAGTAGCGCTCGGCGGGCAGCTCGCGCGTGTAGCCGTAGCCGCCGAGCACCTGGATCGCCTCGCCGGTCACGCGGCGCGCGATCGAGGACGCGAACAGCTTGGCCTGCGCGCCCTCGACGGTGTGCGGGCGGTCGGCGTCCTTCAATCGCGCCGCGCGCCAGGTCAGCGCGCGCGCCGCCTCGATCTCGGTCTGCATGTCGGCGAGCTTCTGCTGGATCGCCTGATGGGCTCCGATCGGCTTGCCGAACGTGTGGCGCTCCTTGGCGTGCTCGACGGCGATGTCGAGCGCCGCCTGGGCGATGCCGGTCGCCTGCGCGGCGATCGCGATCCGCCCGCCGTCGAGCGTCGCGAGCGCGATCCGCAGCCCCGCGCCCGGCAGGCCGAGCCGCTCGGCGGGCGTGTCCTGCAGCTGCAGGTCGGCGGTGCTCGAGGAGTTCAGGCCGAGCTTGTCGGTCTCGCGCACGGGCTTGAAGCCATGCGCGCCGCGCCGCACGACGAACGCGCTCGGGCGATCGGGATCCTTGGCGAAGACGATGAAGACGTGGGCCACGGAGCCGTTCGTCACCCATTGCTTCATCCCGGTCAGGCAGCCGTTGTCGGCGCTCGTCGTGAGCGCGCCGGCGTCCGAGCCGGCGTTGGACTCCGTGAGGGCGAACGCGGCGAGCTCGTGGCCCTGGGCGAGTGGAGGGACGAGGCGCTCGACCTGCTGGCGGGTGCCGCGAGCGATGATCGGCAGCGTGCCGGCGCCGGTGTGCACGGCGAGCGTGACACCGAGGCCGGCGTCACCGCGCGACAGCTCTTCGATGACGAGCGCATAGGTGAGGAAGTCGGCGCCGGCCCCGCCGAGGCTCTGCGGGACGCAGACGCCCATCAGGCCGAGCTCGCCGAGCTGCTGGACGACCTCCTTGGGAAAGCGGTGCTCCTTGTCCCACTGCATCGCCTGCGGCGCGACGACCTCGTCGGCGAAGCGCGCGGCGAGCGAGCGGATGTCCTTCTGGTCATCGGTGAGACCGTGGGTGTTCATCTCATCACGTGCGCACCGTATCCCCTTCGTGGGGTGGCACTACCTGCGGCCGGCCCGGCGGCGCGCCGGGTTGGCGACGGCGCCGCGCCGGAGCGCTCTGCGCGGAGCCGGCACGGGC
>JAUYGN010000101.1 GCA_030690545.1 Solirubrobacteraceae bacterium | reverse complement strand
CTCCTCCTCGTCGCCGACCGGCTTCTCCAGCGAGACCGGCGCCTGCGCCGAGCGCTTGATCGAATCGACCTCCTCCGGATCGATCCCCGTAACCTCCGCGATCTCCTCCGGCGTCGGCTCACGACCAAGCTCCGTCACGAGCTTGCGCTCGGCGCGACCGATCTTGTTGAGCTTCTCGACGACATGGACGGGAATCCGGATCGTGCGCGCCTTGTCGGCCAGCGCCCGCGCGATCGCCTGGCGAATCCACCACGTCGCATACGTCGAGAACTTAAAGCCCTTGCGATAGTCGAACTTCTCCGCCGCGCGCACGAGCCCGAGCGTCCCCTCCTGAATCAGGTCCAGGAACGGCAGCCCCTGGTTGCGATAGTTCTTCGCGATCGAGACGACGAGGCGCAGGTTGGACTCGACCATCTTCTGCTTGGCATCCAGGTCGCCGCGCTCGATCCGCTTGGCGAGATCGACCTCCTCCTGCGCGGTCAGCAGCCGGACCTTGCCGATGTCCTTGAGGAACAGCTGCAGGGAGTCGGTCGTCATGTCCGGCTTGAGGTCGATCGCCGCCTTCTTGCGGGCGCGCCGCTTGTCCGGCGCGCGCTCGACCGCGTTCGCGGCCTGAACCGCCGGGTCGATCTCCTCGACGAGCTCGATCTCCGAGCGCTCCAGGTAGCCGTGCAGCTCCTCGATGTCGGCCTCGTCGAGATCGATCTCCGCGACCGCGCCGGCGATCTCGGCGTAGGTCAGCACGCCGGTCAGCTGCCCCTTCGCCAGGAGACCTTTGATCTCTTCGAGTTCTTGCAGTTCGACTACGGACATTCAGTTCGCTTTCGCATCGTGCACGGAACGCGTTTCCAGCCCGCGTGCCGTTCTTGACGGAAGGGTCGGACGGACGCTTCCTCGGAGCAGTACACCGCCCAACCTAGGCGACGAACTCTAGCGTGCCGCTTTGCCGCCTACTACGCACCGCCGGGCGCGCTGTTTCGCGATTTGCGCAGAGATGACGCAGAGCGCGTGCCATCATGGACATGTGTCCGAACGCGAGGACCCCGATCGCGAAGTGCTGACGAGCCTACCGCGCTCACGGCCGGTGCGTCGCAGTGCCAAACGCGGCGACCGTCCGACGACCGCGGCCACCGCAGGGCCCGCCACGACGCCCGCCGCAGCAGCCGCGAAGCCGGCCACGCCGCGCGCCACCAGGACCGCCACGGCGGCCTCCTCCTCGACCACGTCGAGCCGTCCTCCGGACGCACCGACCCCGGATGGCGCGCGCGAGCGCACGCGCGCCGCCGCCCCGCGCAAGGTGCCGGCCGCCGGCTACGCGGCGCCCAGCTCGCGCGCCGGCGACCCCCCCACGGCGTCCGCTGGCGCCGACCTCGTCAGCACGGCCGTGCAGGCCGCCGCCGAGCTCGCGCAGATCGGCCTGACCGTCGGCCGCCAGTCGCTGCGGTCGATGCTCGAGCGCCTGCCCAAGCCGTAGACCGACGACGCTGCGCAGCCAGCCGTCACGGCACGGATAAACGCGGTAACCTGCCGCCCGTCTGCCGAATCTCCCGACGTCCTGCGTCGGGGGAGCGGGGGAACCAATCGTGGACCGGATGGACGCCGGACCGCCGGGGCGAATCGACCTCTCTTGGCCGTAGCGCTTGGAAAGCGCGAGCCCGTCAGCTCACCCCGTAGGCCGCCATCCGATGATGACCAGGTTTCGACGCGATCGCGCGATATTCGTCGCTGTGCTCTGCACGGCTGCAGGCGCATGCCCAGCGGGCGTGGCGTACGCGGCGGCCGCAACCGGCGGCGCGACGATGCCGGCCGTCCTCCCGGAGACGACCGGCGGGACGGGCTATGGCGTCCTCGGCACGCATTCCCTCGTCGTCAAGCCGGTCGCCGTGCTCGGCAGGCGAGTCGTCGCGCGCGGCACGATGCCGGGCGGTGCGCGCCGCACGATCGTCCTGCAGCGCCTCGACCCGCGCCGCGGCTGGCGCAACGTCGCGCGCTCGCGGGTGCGCTCGACCGAACGCTTCGAGATCCCCTGGAAGGCCGACCGCATGGGGCGCATCAGCCTGCGCGCGATCCTCGACGGGCGCCGCGCAGCCGCCGCGTCGGGCGCGGCACCGATCGCCAAGGTGACGATCTACCGCAACGCGATGGCGACGTGGTACGGGCCCGGCTTCTTCGGTCGCCAGACGGCGTGCGGCCAGACGCTGACGCCCGACATGCACGGCGTCGCGCACAAGAAGCTGCCCTGCGGAACGCTCGTCGGGATCCTCTTCGAGGGCCGCGAGATCGCCGTGCCGGTGATCGACCGCGGACCGTTCCACGCGGGCTTCTCGTGGGACCTGACGCAGGCCACCGCCGACGCGCTCGGCTTCACCGGCACCGGCCGGATCGGCTATACCCGGCTGCCCAAGCCCGCCGCCTCCTAGCGAGCTCCTCTCGCCGAGCGGCGCGGGATCGGCGGCCGATCGCGCCCGAACAGGCTCAGCCGTCGAGACCAGGCTCAGCCGTCGACCTGATAGGTCGCCCGGATCGCTGCGCGCGCGAGCGTGTGGAACGTCAGGTTGAAGCCGACGTAGGCCGGCGTCGCCTCCTTCGGCAGGTCGAGCACGCCATCGACCGCGAACACCGTGTAGACGTAGCGATGCGCGATGTCGCCGCCGGGAGGCGCCGCGCCGCCGTAGCCGAGCTCGCCGTAGTCGTTGCGCGCCTCGACCGCGCCCTCCGGAAGGCCGCCGGGGCTCGCGCCCGTTGCCAGCTCGGTCGTGCCGGCGGGAAGGTTGAACAGCACCCAGTGCCAGAAGCCGCTGCCCGTCGGGGCATCCGGATCGAAGCAGGTGACGGCGAAGCTCTTGGTCTCCGCGGGGAAGCCCGACCAGCGCAGGTGCGGCGAGCTGTTCTCGCCGCCGGCACTCGGATGCGCGTGGACGGCTGGCTGCGGCTGGCCGTCGTCGAGGTCGTCGCTCTCGACCGAGAACGACGGCGCCGCCGGCAGCAGGTCGTGCGGATCAGGTGCGGTTGCTCGTTGGAGTGACATGGCGCGACGATAACCGACGCGACGCGCCGTCGCGACGACCGCGGGGTACCGTGTCAGGCGATGGTGTACGCCGCTGTCGTGCTCGCCGCCGTGGCACTGCTGTCGCTGGCCTGGTTCATCGGGGTCCGGCGGCTGCTGAACCGGCCCAAGCGCATCGCGCAGTCGGTGCTCGTCAGCCCCGAGGAGCACACGACGATGGACGAGCGCGGCGCGGTGCGATCCGTTCAGGCGGCAGACCTGACGCTGCCGGTGCAGGCGCTGCAGGAGATCTGGTCGCCGATGCACCTCGAGCGCCTCGCCCGGACGTACTGGCGCTTCTTGTCGCGCTGCACGCTGGGGCTGATCCGGATCAAGTACGACGACGACGAGCGCGCCATCGTGCTGCTGACGCGGCCGTTCGTGCTGCTGCGCTTCCACGCTCCGGAATACGAGATGGACCGCACCCGCGGCGTCGTGCGCTGGCGGATCGCCAGCGGGGTGCTCGTCGCGCGCACCGGGCACGACGGCGACGGCTCCCTGCAGATCGAGATCGAGCGCTGCGCTCCGGTCGACGACGAGACCGGCCGGGTGCACGTCGAGGTCGAGGTCGCGAACTTCTACCCGGCGCTCGCCAGCGCGATCGCGCGCTGGTTCTACGTCGCGACGCAGTCGCGCATCCACGTCATCGTCACGCACGGCTTCCTGCGCTCGCTGGCCAAGCTGAACTTCGCCGAGTCGGTCGTCGGACGCTACGAGATCCCCGTCGACATGGACGCCGTGCCCGATCCGCCACCGCGCGCGCCACGCGAGCACGGCAGCCCCGCCTGACGTTCGGCAGACGGCGTCCGAGCAGGCTCGACCCTGACGTCACGTGAGGCTCCACGGCGCACACGCAGATGCTCGGAGCGACCACGTCCCCGGCCGCCCGCGGGCGACCGGGGACTGCGTGGTGGTGTTCGACGCGGCGTTACACGCCGCGTGGGTGGCCGCGGCGGTCGCCGAGGTGCATGCCCGCGACGAGCCGCGGCACGAACATCAGCGCCGCGAAGCCGACGAGCACGTACATCGCATCCGCCACGGTGCCGGTGCCGAGGATCTCGGCGACGACGTTCGTGTTGAACAGCGCGAGGATGGCCCAGTTCAGGCCACCGACGATGAGCAGGGCGATCCAGAGCGGATCGAGCCGCTTGAGGAGATCCATCACGCCTCCTTTTTTGACGCGACGGTTTGTACGGAACAACACGTAGTACCCCGTTGCGCACGCGAGGTTTCAGCGCGTCTGCGGATCGCCCGCCGGTCGGACGGAGTCGGCGAGCGCGACGAGCTCGTCCGCCGGCCAGGGACCCTGGCCGGTGAGCCGCAGGTGCAGCCCGTCGTGCTCCCAGGCGAGCTCGTGGACCGGCCGCAGATCGTCCTGGGCCTCGAGCAGCGCCGCGTGGCGGCAGGCGTAGCGACCGTGCTGCGTGGGGCAGCCAAGTCCACGATCGGGCGCCGGCACCAGGCCGACGTAGAGCGTCAGGCGGCCCGGGGACCGCGGGCGCGTCGAGTCGAGGTTCCACTCGACCTGCACCGCGTGCGGCCCGCACGCGACGACCTCGACCCAGCGCATGAGCGGCAGCGGCGCGCCCGGCAGAGGGACGGCGCGGCCGAGATGCGCGTCCGCCGCGGCGATCCCCTCCAGGCACTCGCGCTCGTGCATGAGGCGATCGTACGCCGACATGCAGCGGGCGGTCAGCAGCTAGGCCGGCGAGGGTGCGTCCGCGGCCACCGAGCCGACCGCGTAGCGCGCGAACAGCTCGCCCTCGTGCTCGAGCAGCCAGCGCGGCGAGAGCGCGACCGGCGCCTGCAGCGGTGCGCCGTCCATGATCGACAGCGCCCCCGTGGCGCCGGCCAGCACGCCGACGGTCGTGACGAACAGCTCGTCGATCAGGCCGCGGGCGAGCAGCGAGGCGTTCAGGTGCGGGCCACCCTCGCCGAGGATCGCGCGAACGCCGTGTGCGCTGCGCAGCTGCGCGAAGACGGCGGACAGGTCGATCGGCGCCGAGCGCAGGTACTCGACGTCCGCGCGCACGCCGTCCAACGAGTGCTCGGACGCCGTGACGATCACCACGCGCGAGGCGGGGTCCTGCAGCAGCGGCAGGTCGGCGGACAGCTTGAGCGAACCGCTGACGACGATCGCCAGCGGGTCGGGTCGCAGTCCCGAGCGGCGGCGCTGCTCGCGACGCGCGGCGTCGGGCACGATGCGCCCGTAGCGCTCGACGCGCAGCGTCTCCGCCCCGATCATCACGGCGTCCACGCGCGTGCGCAGGGCATGGAAGAGCTGGCGGTCGGCGAGGCTGGAGATCGGCGCGGTGCGGCCTTGCACCGTGGCGCGACCGTCGCAGGTCTGCACCATGTTCACGGCGACGTGCGGGCGCTCGGGCGTGGCGAGCTCCCAGGGCCGCAGCTCGCCGACGAGCTCGTCGGCGGTCAGCTCGCCGCGCTCGGGCAGCAGCCGCCGCAGCGCGACGGGCGGCTCGTTGCGAGCCGCGGTCGCAGGATCGGGTGGGATGGAGCCGGGCACCGCTCGCACGCTACCCGCTGTGGAATGCTCGGAGACACCGGGTAGCGTGAGAAGGTGCATGGGACGACGGCTGATCGGCATCGACGTTGGCGGCACCAAGACCGCGGTCGCGGTGCTCGACGGCGCGACGCTGCGCGAGCCGCTGCAGGCTCCGACCGACACGACCAGCGCCGAGGCGCTCATCGACCAGCTCGTCGCCTCGGTCGAGGCTGCCGACGCTGCGGACGCGGTCGGCGTCGCGGTGCCGTCCGTCGTCGACTGGGAGTCCGGCCTGATCCGCGCGTCGGTGAACATCCCGTTACGGGACGTGGCGCTGCGCGACGTCCTGCGCGAGCGTCTCGACATCCCCGTCTACGTCGACAACGACGCGAGCTGCGCCGCGCTCGCCGAGGCCTACGACGAGGAGGGCGGGCTCGTCGCGCGCCACCTCGTGATGTTCACGGTCGGGACGGGCGTCGGCGGCGGCATCGTGATCGGCGGGCGCGTCTACCGGGGCGCGACCGGCGCCGCCGCCGAGCTCGGCCACACGCTCGTCGGCGCCGCGCTGCGCGGGGCGCCGTTCGCGCAGACCGAGGACTTCCCGCAGCCCGGCTCGCTGGAGTCGTTGGCGTCGGGCAGCGCGCTGAACGAGATCGCTGCCGAGCACGGCCTGCCTGCCGGCCGCGTGATCGACGGCGCGCGCGCCGGCGACCCTGCCGCGTGCGCCGCGATCGAGCTGCTCGGTCGGCGCCTGGGGATCGGGATCGCGAACGCGATCAACACCTTCGACCCCGACCTCGTCGTCGTCGGCGGCGGCGTCTCGGCGGCCGGCGAGCTGCTGCTCGCGCCGGCTCGCGAGGAGGCGATGCGCTACCGGCTGACCGGCGTCGGCACGCGCACGGAGATCCGACGCGCGCGCTACGGGCCGCTGGCCGGCGTGCGCGGCGCGGCGCTGCTGGCCGG